>NZ_CP189563.1:0-89163 GCF_050154705.1 Muricoccus radiodurans
TGCGCGACATCACCGCGCGCAAGGCGGCGGAGGCGGCACTGCGCGAGGGCGAGGAGCGCTTCCGGAGCATGGCGGAGGCGATCGAGGACGTCTTCTACGTCACCGACCTCGATCGCAATACCCTGGTCTATCTCAGCCCGGGTTACGAGCGCATCTGGGGTCGGTCGCGCGCCGGGCTGGAGGCCGATCTCGCCTCGTTCGTGGACACGATCCACCCCGGGGACCGGCCCCGCGTCATCGAGGGCAAGGCCGCGCAGGATCGCGGCGAGCCGACCACCATCGAGTACCGGGTCGTGCGGCCCGACGGCGCGATCCGGTGGGTGCTGGACCGCAGCTTCCCCATCCCAGGCACCTCGGGCCGCCGCTCGGCCGGTGTTGCTTCCGACATCACGCAACGCCGGGAGGCCGAGGAACGGTTGCGTGAGAGCGAGGAGAGGTTTCGGCGCCTTGTGACGAGTGTGCGCGACTACGCGATCTTCACGACCGACCGGGAGGGGAGAGTCACCTCCTGGCCGGCCGGCGCTGCCGCCGTTTACGGCTGGTCGGAAGCCGAGATCCTCGGCCGGTCCGTCGACGTCACCTTCGTGCCCGAGGACGTCGCCAAGGGGGAACCAGAGAAGGAGCAGGAGACGGCGCTCCGAGAGGGGGTGGCGCCGAACATCCGGTGGCACCTGCGCAAGGACGGCGCGCGCATCTTCATCAACGGCTCGACCCAGCCCCTCGTGGGGGCGGACGGCATGGTCTGCGAGTTCATCAAGATCGGGCAGGATGTGACCGAGGCGCGGCGGGTACAGACGGCGCTCGCGGAGAGCGAGAGGCGCCTGCGGACGCTCATGGGGGGCATCCCGCAGCTCGTCTGGCGGTCCGGCGACGAGGGCCGGTGGACTTGGTCGAGCCCGCAATGGCAGGCCTACACGGGGCAGTCGGAGGAGGAGAGCCACGGCCTCGGCTGGCTTGACGCGGTTCATCCTGAAGACCGCGACCGCACTGTGGCCGCTTGGCACGCGGCGCGGTCGCACGGGCAGCTGGAAGTGGAATACCGCATTCGACGCGCCGCCGACGGTATCTGGCGCTGGCACCAGACCCGCTCCGTTCCCGTGCGCGATAGCCCGACTGCGGAGCAGCTAGAGGGGTGCATCGCCGAGTGGCTCGGGACGACCACGGACATCGAGGATCTGAAGCGCCTGCAGGCCGAGCAGGGCGTGCTCGTGGCCGAGTTGCAGCACCGGACGCGGAACCTCCTCGCGGTCGTGCGCAACGTGGCGCGGCGGAGCATCCCGCCGCAGCCGGGACGGGACGAGTACGACGCGCGGCTCGCCGCGCTCGGCCGCGTGCAGGGCTTCCTCGCCCGAAGCAGTGCCCACGTCGTGCCGCTGCGCAACCTGGTCGAGGCCGAACTCCAGGCTGCAGGGGACGGGTCCTCGGACCGTGTGACCGTCGAGGGACCGCCCGTGAACCTGCCCGGGGAGGGGGCGCAGCCCGTGGCGCTCGCGCTGCACGAGCTGGCCACGAATGCGGTAAAGTACGGCGCGATCGCGCAGCCCAGTGGCAGGCTCTCCGTGACCTGGCGGGTCGAGGAGTGGGAGGGCGGGCCGCGGCTGCGCATCGCCTGGCGGGAGAGCGGGGTGGCAATGCCGGACGGACGGCCCGCGCGCCGTGGCTACGGGAGCGAGCTCATCTCCCAGGCGCTGCCCTACCAGATGGGGGCGGAGACGGCGCTGGATTTCACGCCCGACGGCGTGAGCTGCGACATCATCCTGCCGGCGAGCGCGTTCAGGACGGCGGAGGACAGGGCATGAGCGGGGCGACGAAGCCCCTGCGGGGCCGGAGCATCCTCGTAGTGGAGGACGAGTACTTCATCGCCGACGAGATCGTCGAGGCCCTGGAGGAAGCTGGCGCTACCGTCGTGGGGCCGCTGCCGAGCGCGGCGGCAGCCCTGAAGGCAGCGGAGGGCGACGAGGGCCTGGATGGCGCCTTGCTCGACGTGAACCTCAGGGGGGAGATGGTGTGGCCCGTCGTCGAGGTGCTGAAAGACCGGGGCGTGCCGATGGTGCTCGCAACGGGATACGACTCCGGCATGATCCCGCCTGCCTACGCCCACCTCATCCGATGCGAGAAGCCCGTAGAGGCAAATGTCGTCGTTCGCGCGCTCGCGCGGGCACTCTCGAAGGCTGATCCGCCGGGCTGATCGACGGCGGAGGTGCTGTTCGGCCCCCGCGACATCCCGTCCGCATCGGATGTCCGCTTTTGGGATGGCAACCGGAGTCTGACAATGACCTTGCTGGGCGCTAAGCAGGCGTCGTTAGATGTTAACTTTGAACGCGCACGTCGATCCGGCCATGCTCGGTGTACGGTCGCGTTCCCCTGGCAGTCACGCCGCTTAGGCCTAGGTGAGCCAGTCTTCGCTGCGCAGACCCTCCACACGCCCGAATTCGCCAAGGTTGCCAGTCACCACCACTAGCCCCTGGCTGCGGGCGTGCCCCGCGATCATCAGATCGTAGGGACCAATCACCATCCCCCGCCTCTCCAGATTGGCGCGAACCTCCGCCGTGTGCGCGGCGGCCGCGTCGTCGAATGGCAACACGGTCAGCCGCGCCGCAAAGCGCTCAACTTCGCGTCGCATCTCTGTTGGCCGCGCCGAGCGCTCCGCCCCGTACAGGAGCTCGTAACGCACCACCTCAGAGGTGCAGAGCGCCTCCGCCTCAGCGTTGAAGCGCGCCCGCAGCCCGGCAGGGCGGTCCCGCAGCACCCGGATGCACAGATTGGTGTCGAGCAGATAACGCAGCGTCACAGAGCTTCCCGCTGCTGTATGGCGGGCTGGCGCCGTTCACCGAGATCTACCCCCGGAGCTGCGAAGAAGTCGTCCCACAAGGCGTCTGCCGGAGCGATGACGCGGCGCGCACCATCACGGAGGATGACGACCTCTCGGACGCCCGCCTCGAAGGCGACACCCTTTGGCAGCCGCACGGCTTGGGAGCGGTTGGACAGAAAGAGGGTCGTCCGGGTTGGCGTCGACATGGCTCCACCCATGTATATCCCTCCGGGCTATCTTTCCAGCCCACTGGTGCGGGGCTGATGGAAGGCCGAACTGGCCGGAACCCTTCCTTCTGGGCCAAAAGACTGTCGCTACCGCCCTGTATCACTGAGTCGACGGCGCACAAGTCGGAGATGCCCTCAGGCGCTAAGAGGGGAGCGCAAGGGCCCGAGCACGGCGGCGTTATCGGCACCGAGACGAGGTGGTGGCGTATGGAACACCCCCGGCGTTCGGCTCAGCTTCAGCGGGATACCCGCGACGCGCACCCCGTCCACCCCGCAGTCGAGCACCATGTCGCGCGCGAGCGCCTGCGGCTGTTCCAGCACCTCCGGCACGTCGTGGACGAGGGAGACGGGGATGCCGAGGCTGTCGGCCAACGCGACCCACTCCGCGGCATCTCGGGAGGCAAACACCGGGAAGAGCTCGGCATGGAGCGCGTCTCGGTTCCGGAGGCGGTCCGGGTTCGTGCGGAATCGGGCATCCTCGGCCAGGTCCGGGCGGCCGATCGCGTTGCAGAAAGGGCCGTACGACCGGCTCTCCACCCCGAGGTAGAACTCGCGGTCCCTTGCCTTGAACACGCCGTAGGGCGCCAGGAAGGCAAAGAACGGCCCGTGTTTCGCCGGCACCGGCCCGCCGCCGGTGTAATCGCCCATGTAGTTCGTCAGCAGGTGGATGGCGGTCTCGTAGAGCGAAAGGTCCACCATCTGCCCCTCACCGGTCCGGTCCCGGTGGCGCAGCGCAACGAGGATGCCGTAGGCCGCGTGCGCCCCGGTCAGCAGATCGATGGGAGAGGGGCCGGAGCGCACCGGCGTCCGCCCGGGCTCGCCGGTGATGCTCATATGCCCGGCATAGGCCTGCAGGAGCATGTCAAAGCCCGGCGCGAGCCGCATGGGGCCCGTCTGCCCGAAGCCCGAGATGCTGCAGTAAACGATGTCCGGCCGGATCGCGCGCGCCGCCTCGTAGCCGATGCCGAGGCGGTCGGCGACGCCCGGGCGGAAGTTCTCGAGGATGACGTCGGCCGTCGCCATCAGCCCGCGCACGTCCGCCTGGCCCGCGGCGGATTTGAGGTCGAGGGTCACGCCGCGCTTGTTGCGGTTGAGCGCGAGGTACAGGCCGCTGAACTGCCCGTCCGGACCCGGCCGCGCCGTGCCCCAGCGCCGAGCGCTCTCGCCCTCGGGCGGCTCGATCTTGATCACCTCGGCCCCGAAGTCGCCGAGGAGCATGCCGGCGGTCGGGCCGGCCATGGCCTGGCTGAAGTCGAGCACGCGGATGCCGTCGAGCGCCGTCATGGATGGTCCTCCCATCGCCGGGGTAGCCCCGATCCCATCCATCTCGAAATTCATTGTAGGGCAGGGGCCCATTAGCGGGACTTTCGGCGTGGGGCAGGGGAGGGGGCCGGCTCGTGCCGCACCCCGGCCGCCTCAAAGAAGGCCTGGGCGGCGAGGCTCCGGACGCCTCCCTGGGCCCGGCACACCGTCACGGGCACGGACGGGCCGCCAAGGATCGGCACCGCCCGCACGCCCGGCGTGGCCGCGGCGATCGCGGCGAACATGACGGACAGCCCGAAGCCTCCCCGCACGAGGGCGGTGACCAAGTTGCCGCTCTCGCCCTCGCAGAGCACGTGCGGCGTGCGGCCCAGGCGGGCGGCGACCTCCGTCACGAGGGCGCGCTGGTTGTAGCCCTCCGGGAACAGGATCAGCGGCTGCTCGAAGAGCTCCTCCCAGCCCAGGGCCGCGCGGCGGGCGAGCGGCGACGTCGCCGCGACGCAGGCGACGAGGGGCTGGTCGTCCAGGCGCAGGACCTCGAGCCTCTCGAAGCTGTGCTGTCCGGCGACGACGCCCACATCCACCTCGCCGGTCCGGACCCGCTCGATGACGCTGGCCGAGCTGTCCTCCACCGCGTGGACGTGAATGCCCGGATGCTGGGCGAGGAAGCCTCCGACGATGGCGGGCAGGATGAAGCCGGAGACATGGGGCGGCGCGCCGACGCTCACCTGTCCCGCCCCGAGCTGGGTCAGCTCCCGCATGTGCCGGCCGAGGCGGTCCACCTCTCCGAGCACCCGCCGGGCATGGCCGAGCAGCGCCTCGCCCTCCGCGGTCAGGCGGAGTGGCGTGACGGAACGGTCGAGTAGGCGCACCCCGAAACCGTCCTCCAGCTTGCGGATGGCGAGGCTGACGGCGGGCTGCACGAGGCCGAGCCGCTGCCCGGCGGCCGAGAAAGAGCCGTGCTCCACCACGGCCGCGAGGATCTCGAGCTGACGCAGGCTGGGGCGCATCGGGCAGGACTATGAGTCCGAGTTATGACATGGGCCAGGAACAATTATTTCCGCTTGGCCCGGGAGCCCGTCAAACTCCTCCCAACGCCAGGGGAGAAACATGCGCGCGGCCACCGCCATCATCGGCGCCGGCACGACTGAGGTCGGCCGCTACCCCGACCGCACGGTCACGGACCTCGCGAGCGAGGCGGTGACCCGGGCCCTGGCCGATGCCGGGATCGCCCGGCGCGAGGTGGACGGGCTGGTCGTGCACATCGGCGCGCCGCGCGGCCTCGACTACGACGAGGCGGCCGCCCTGCTCGGCCTGGATGTCCGCTTCGCATCGCAGACCTGGAGCCACGGGCGCTTCGCCGCGACGGTGGTACATCACGCCGCCATGGCCGTCGCCTCCGGCATGGCGGACGTCGTGCTCTGCCTCGGGGCCTACCGGAACAGCAACCTCGGCCAGATCGGCGGGCGCAACTCCTGGGGCTACGAGGAGACGCTGCGGCCCGGCGGGGGGCCGCACTCCGAGGCGCCTTTCGCCGGCTTCAACGGGCCGGTGGCGGCGGCGGCCATGGCGGCCCAGCGCTACTTCCACGTCCATGGTGGCGACCGCGAGAAGCTGGCCGCCGTGCCGCTCGCCTTCCGGGCCCACGCCGCCCGCAACCCCGCCGCGCGGCACCGCAAGCCGATCACCGAGGCGGAGTACGGGGCGAGCCCTTTCATCGTGGAGCCGCTCCGGCTGCTCGACTGCTCGGCCGTCGTCGACGGCGCCGTCGCGCTCCTCGTCACCCGCGCCGACCGCGCGAGGTCGGCCCCGGCGCCGGTCTGGCTGCTGGGGATGCAGGGCCTGTCGGCCGGGCCGCGGCAGTTCATCTTCGGCCAGCCGGGCCTCGGCATCGGTCAGGCGGCGGACGCCGCGTGGGACTGGCCCGGCGGCGACCAGCCCGCCTACCGCATGGCCGGGATCGGGCCTGATGCGGTCGACCTGGTGCAGGTCTACGACGCCTTCTCGCCGCTCGCCCTCTTCAGCCTGGAGCGGCTGGGTCATTGCCGTCCCGGCGAGGCGCTGGACTTCGTGCAGGGCGGACGGATCGGCCCGGCCGGTGCGCTGCCCGTGAACACCTCGGGCGGCATGCTGTCCGAGGGGCACCTGAACGGCTGGAGCCAGATGATGGAGATGGTCCGTCAACTCCGGGGCGCCGCGGGCGAGCGGCAGGTGCCGGGTGCCCGCATCGCGCAGTGGGGCACCTCTCTCGGGGATCAGCTGATCCTCGGAGCGGAGGGCACGGCGTGACCGCCTTGATCGTCGCGGTCGAGGTCCCAGCAGACCCGTCCGGCCTCCTGCCCCCCGTGACGTCGGACACGGCCCCCTTCTGGAACGGGTTGGCCCAGGGCGAGCTCCGCCTGCAGGGCTGCGACGCCTGCAACAAGGCGCGCTGGCCGGTCTCGCCGGTGTGCCCGCACTGCGGCGCGCCGGGCGGGACGTTCCGCACCCTCTCCGGTCGGGGCACTGTGTTCAGCTGGGTCCGCTACCACCGCAGCTACCTGCCGGAGTTCGATCCCCTGCTGCCCTATGTCAGCGCGACGGTGCTGCTCTCCGAGGGGCCGCGCCTGCCTGCCCGGCTACGAGACCTGAACGGCGATCCGACCATTGGGCAGCCCGTCGAGCTGGCCGTCGAGCACTGGCCCGGTGGGCGCCACGTCGCCACCTTCCGACCGGCCGAGGCCCCCTGATGCGCGCGATCATGCTCCGCTCCCTTGGCGGCCCCGAGGTGCTGGTGCCGGAGGAGGTGCCGGAGCCGTCCATGGCACCCGATGAGGTGCTGGTCGAGGTCGGCGCGGTGGGCGTGACCTACCACGACGTGGTGCAGCGGAACGGCACCATGCGCCGACACACGAAGCTGCCGCTCATCCTCGGCTACGAGATCGCCGGGACCGTCCAGGCGGTCGGGGTGGCGGTGACGACCCTGCGCCCCGGCGACCGCATCTGCACCAAGGCCTTCCGCTCCTGCGGCCTCTGTCGCCTCTGCCGCAACGGCATGGAGACCGCCTGCGCGCGCCGCGTCGCGGTCCATGGTGGCTACGCCGAGCGGGTCGCACTGGCCGAGGAGGTCTGCGTCCGCGTCCCCGAGGAGGTACCCCTCGAGGTGGCCTGCATGCTCGGGCCCTCCACCGGTGTTGCCCTGAACGCGGTGCGGGACGTCGGCGGCGTGCGGCTGGGCGAGACGGTCCTGGTGACCGGGGCCAGCGGTGGCGTCGGGCTCTCGACCGTGCAGATCGCCCGCCTCTCAGGGGCGCGGGTGGTCGCGACCACCCGGTCCGAGGCCAAGCGCGCCGCCCTCACCGAGGCCGGGGCGCACCACGTCCTCGTCGCGGCGGACGGCGAGGACTTCTCGAAGGCGGTCAAGGCGCTCGCGCCGGACGGGGTGCAGGTGGTGGTGGACACGGTCGGCAGCCGCGTCTTCACACCGGCCTTCAAGGCGCTCGCCGTCGGCGGCCGCTACGTGATGGTCGGCCAGCTCTTCCGCGAGGAGATCTCGATCAACCCCGCCTTCGTGTTCTTCCAGCGGGCCCGCATCCTCGGCGTCGGGAGCGTCCGCCGCGACCAGTTGGAGGACTCCGTGGCACTGGCCGCCTCGGGCCAGGTGCGGCCCCTCGTGGCGCGGCGCATGCCGCTGGAGGAGGCGGCCGCGGCGCATGCGCTGGTCGAGCGGGGCGAGCTGGTCGGTCGCGTGGTGCTCGTCCCCTGAGGGACGAGAAGAAGGACAAGAACGGAGGAACGCATGAAGGACACCAGGATGCCGGGCGTGGGGCGCCGGTGGCTGCTCGCCGCCCCCTTCCTCCTGCCGGCGCTGGGACGCTCCGTGGGCGCTCAGGGGCTGCCCGCCGGCTACCCGAACCGGCCGATCCGCCTGATCGTGCCCTTCGCGGCGGGCGGTTCGGGCGACATCGTCCTCCGCATGATCGCGCCGCGACTGAGCGAGCGGATCGGGCAGACGGTGGTGATCGAGAACCGGGACGGCGCGGGCGGCGTGGTCGGGGTGGACGCCGTGGCGAAGGCCGCACCCGATGGCTACACGATCGGCTTCGGCACGACCGGGCCGCTAGCGACGAGCGTCACCACCCAGCCGAACATGCCCTACCACCCGCTCCGGGACCTCGCCCCGATCACCGTTATGGCGACCGTCGCCGAGCTGCTCGTAGTCAGTCCCAGGCTGGGGGTGACCAACATGCAGGAGCTGCTGGCTCTCGCCCGGGCACGGCCGGGGACGCTGAACTTCGGCTCCTCCGGTCCCGGGGCTCTGCCGCACCTGGCGGGCGAGATGCTGAAGACCCACGCCCGCATCAACATCACCCATGTTCCCTACCGGGGGGTCGCGCCGGCGGTGAACGACGTGCTGGCCGGGCAGATCGAGATGATGTTCGCCGATCTGCCGGTGCTGCTGCCCCATGTGCGCGCGGGAACGGTGCGCGCCATCGCGGTCGCCAGCCCCGCGCGGTCCCCACTCCTGCCCGACGTACCCACCATGACGGAGGTCGGGCTGCCCGCCGTCGAAGCGGAGAACTGGTACGCCATCGTGGCGCCCGCACGCACCCCGCCTGCGATCCTCGATTTCCTGCAGGCGCGCTTTGGTGAGACGGTCAGGATCCCGGAGGTCACGGCGGCACTGATCGCACAAGGGCTGGTGCCCGTGGGCTCCGAACGTGCGACGCTCGGGCGGCTGCTGGAGACGGAGATTCCGAAGTGGGCTGAGCTGGCCCGAGCAACCGGCGCAGCCGCGCAGTAGCACGGAAGCAGCTGCGCTCGTCTAGCCCAACGTTTAGCATGCGTCGGGCGCCCCACCGAGACGACAATCCGGGTAGTGGATGGCCGCGAGTGGCCGGGAGCGGCACGTCCGTTCTTGGAGGGCAGCTGCCCGAGAGTGGACGAAACACGGGCATTCCGTAGACTTGCGACGGTAGCTCGATGCGAGCCCAAACGTAGCGCCCCGATCAGCGATGCGCCGTGGTCGAGGCCACGAGGCGCAATTGCTCGCGGCGCTCATAGGCGGTTTGGGACACGCCAAACAGATCGTCGAGCCTCAAGCGATTCAATTGTCAGAAGACATGAAAACTTAGACGGTGGGCGAGATGGGGCACTGCATCCCTCTAGGGGAAGGAGGCATTGATAGATTTGGGGCGACCCCAGTCCGACGACCGCGAAGCATATACGCTACGCCGTCCTCAACTCCTGAAGCCGGCTCGGCACGCCTTAAGCCGTCGCAAGCGTCCAATCGAACCACAACTGACGGGAACACCTGCTCATATCAGTAAAGGGCAAGAACACATCGCAATCGAGGAAGATCAAATCGCAGCATGGCGGCAAAGCGATCCTCAACAAACCCATCATCAACCGCCGCAACCCGAAAGAAGGTTGCGGACCTCGGCTGGCCGAATTCCGAGTGCGTCACTCAATGCCGCCAGCATAGCGGCGTCACCCCTTTGCCGCCATAGTAGGCAGAGATTGTGGAATACTCTGCTGTGATTTTTTTTGTCGCCAGAGGCGGTGTAGATCCGCAAAGCTTTCCCGTAGAGGTTGGCGGCTTCACTAGTCCTGCCTTGATCCGCCGCCAGACTACCGAGCTCGTGGTAGGTGGAGGCTGCGCCATATGCGTCCTTTCGCGAGAGCTTGATTCCGAGCGCGTATTTGTAGTATTCCTCAGCTTTCCTGAACTGGCGCTGTTTGTGCGCCAGCATGCCAAGCTGATGATACGTGGCAGCAGCACGGAGCTGTTTGCCAGACGCCTCCCAGATGGGAAGGGCTTTCCGGTAGAACGTCTCGGCCGTAGAGAATTGCTCTGCGATTTGTTCGACAACTCCAAGATTGTGGTAGACATCTGCTGCCTCGACCCATTCTTTCAAGCCCTCATAGATTTCCAATGCCTTCTGATACTCGATCCTGGCGACGTCCAACTTTCCCTGCAATCGCGCTAACCTGCCCAGCTGATGCTGAGTATCTGCTGCAGCTCTAACTTGGCCGTTCTCGAGCCGTATGGTCGCGGCTGTCCTATAATGCGCCTCGGCCTCACTAAAGAGCTCTTGCTCCTGACGTATAAGACCGAGCTGATGACGAATGCTGGCGCGTCCTATGGCTACCAATGTGGGTTTTAGCGACGTTATGCGCTCAAGGAAGAACAGGGCTTTCTCGGAGGTTTGAACTGCCTGATCGAACAGCCTCAATGAGCGTTGCGTCGTGACTAAATCTTCGAGCACACCTACGATCTCGGCAGCCGTGGATTCTTGTAAGTTCTCGTGCGGCACTTGCTCGAGTTCAGTCAGAACGAGAGTTCCGAGTTCGAGAGCTCGAGTGTGGTCATGGGTGTCGGCGAGGTAATGGGAGAGAGCGGCATAATGGGGTGCTACTAGCTCACGGTACTTTATGGCCAGCTGGAGAGCTGTTCCTAAGTTCGCGTATTCGCGCTCAACTATCGCTCGAGCAGCAAGCTGGTGCTCGGGATTTCCGGAGCGCTGCGCCCTAAAGATTGATAAAGCAACGTCACCATAGAACCTGCAAAAGGCCCGCTCGATTGCTTCTCGACGCTCACTCGCCTCTTCAGTTTTGAGGCGAGTATGCAAGAACCATCCGAGTGCCGGCTGTAGGTGCATAACCATCGGATCGCTCGGATCACGTTGTGACAATCCAAGCTGACGTGTTTCCTCCAAAATCGCACCAAGGCGGTCAAGGTGTAGCCCAAAGAGCGCCGGCTCACGTGAGAGTTCCTGCTGAAAACCCTCTAGGAAATCGAGATCGAATACCCCGGCAAAAGGCGCAAAGCAGAGCAGCAGAACCTGGGCTTCCGGATCAAGGTGGCCGTGGCTGTAGTCTATGCAGCCCATCAAGCTGCGCGTTCGAGATAGGCTTGAGTCCGTCCCGAGAGGAACATCCAGTTCAGCCAAGCCTTGGCGTAACTCCACCAACACGTCCGAGGCGCTCTTCCTTGTTAGGTTCGGAAGTACCACTTGCAAGGCTAACGGGTAACCAGCCAAGAGCCGTAGCAGCTCTCTGAATGCCGACTCCTTAGTACGGGCCTGCGCATTCGCTCGCCGGAGGACTGCATCGGCAAGAGCCGACGCTGCTTGCGGATCAAGCCCCTCAAGCTGATGAACGTTGTCGCCAAACGTACCTGGCGCTAGCCACGCTTCATCTCCGCGCGAACCTAACAGCACAAGAGTCTGGCCGCCAATCAATTCCTTTAAGAAGGAATGCAAATCTCGCCGCTGCTGCGCATCTAGACTATGTGGGATGGCTAGCGGAGCCGCCGTAACACTTTCCAGATTATCTAGGATGATAAGCTGGCGTCTAGCCCGCAATTCCCCTGCCACAGCTTGTTGCTGCGCTCCTTCCGTCATGCTGTCGAAAATAACCCACAGGTCTTTGGAAAGGACATGCCGGCCTAGCTCTCGGACTATTTGATTACGCGTCCAAGCCCTCTCGTCCCAGCCAAAGTAGAACGTCCGCTCAGTCAAACCTGTGAGCTCCCACCAGTACGCGAGATGGCGGAGTAACGTGCTCTTGCCGCTGCCACCCATTCCTCGGACTAACAAAATATTCTGCCGAACTAACAATGCCTTCTCGATCCTGAGCAAATCTAAATCGCGCCCGAAGAACCCGTATTCTGTTTCCGGTTCAGACGTGCGCGAGTCCTGCTTGCTAAACCAGCACCTCGCCTCTGCGGGAGTGAACTCACGGTTGCGGAAACGCGGCTCGCGGTTTTGATAAACGACCGGGAGGATCCAGTCCTCAAGCTCGATAACTTCATTGAACGCGGCTCGTCTGGACTTATCTGCGTGCAATGCCCTCCGTCCTACCAGTAAAGCCTCACTCAGTGCTTGCCCTTTGAAGAGCTGACCGTAAAATACGGGAATGAGCCGCTCAGCGGCGCTGACTGTTACAGACCACGCCATGGCAATGACGCTTTGAGCCCCCGCCTCAAGCAGTCGGGAGCCAAGACTTGTCTCTTGTGCCCCAACCTGCTTGCCGGACTGACAGGCATTAAGTACAGCAATCGGAATTTTGTGCTTCAATAGAAGGGAGGTCACTTCACCGGCCTCGGCGAGGTCAGCTCCGACCCCAATTGGGCGTTCGAACATCAAGAATGCTTTAACGCCCTCGTATGCTGCAATCTCGCCTCGCCCCCAGCGGCCGCCGAATGTGACGTCGCCTGCTTGAACTTGCTGTGCTGTACCTTCGAATTCGTCATAGTTCAGTAGCCCACCATGCAGGTCGAAATGTATCGCGTGATAGTGACCGGCTCCGTGCCTCTGGGTCGCGTCTTCAAGGTGCTCTGCCAATGCTTGCCAGGTGCCGGGGCGGACAATGTCTACAACAACGCGAAGCTGAGCTTGACGGAGGGTTCCTACCAATGGGCGAGTGATAGTGCGGTAACCGACGTCGGACGCCTCTCCAGGGCGGGCTGTCACTACTACAAGATTCAAGGTCGGTGACTCTGCAGGGTAAGCCTCTAGTACCGGACTGGCAGCCACCCCCCTACGTAAGATTGGCGCGTCAAGAGCAAAGGGACGAGGCAATCTTGGATCCTTGAGTGCCTCCCAGTGTAAGGCTTGGAATGCTGGAGAGCCAATCACAGCGAACTGGAGTCGGTCCGGATAGGCGCGTTCTTTCAGCTTACCATAAGCCTCGCGTGCGTCATCACTAGCAACGAGCTGCCGGAATAGGGCCTCGCCGTAAGTGGTGAGGCTAGCCGCGGCAGTTCGGGCCCTGATCTTGTCGGTGAACGGGAAATTCAGGTGTTGTTCGAAATACCAGTCGAGTTCATCTTCTGTCTCCTCCACAGCAGGAGGGGCAATAGCGGTCGGAAACACATAACCGTCGACCCGCAGCAGCGCGCCACAAGGCCGGCTCCTATCCTCGGAAATCTCCACTAGTTCCATTGATACCTCCTGGCGCATTCAAAGGTCGGGAACTCATCTCGCTGCGCACCCAGTTACCCTCGGGCCGACACAGGCGAGAGGTGGACCGCAGCTAGGGCGGCAACCGCCAAAGCCGCCATGTGCTGCTTTAACGGTGCGGGCGTGACAAAAAAGGCTGAGCGGCCTGCGTCTTGAGCTATCTTGGATACTAGGCGGCATTGGGAAGAGGCTGTCAGCACGCACTGATATGCTCGTGCTGCAGCAGCCGTTTGACGGTCCAAAAGCGTGGAGCCCAGCCGAACCGTCGTCGCAAGCCCTAGAAGGCTGTGCTGGGTGATCCTAACGAGCAATGCCCAAAGCTTCTGCGATAGCGGTAGCGGTTTTCGGGTGGGAAAGATAGCCCGGAATAGAGTGTGCAGTTGCTCCCGTATTTTTGAAGTCACTTATGTTTTCGATGTTACCACTGAAGCGTGGCAGACCAAGACTTCTGTTGAGGCTGATGAAATCATCCGGATCGCGCACGTTTATCCATCGGCGCACGCCCGACGGCGTGGTCAAGGGTGGACCGATCGCCCGCTGTACGGTACTAAGCGTTAGTGGCGAGCCTAGAGTAACGAATAAAGGCACCTCGACCGAACGCCCCGATAGTTCATGTTCCCTAAGCAACCGGAATCCGACTATGGTGCCGAGTGAATGAGCGACGACGACGAGAGGATCGGAAGCGAGTGCCGGACGCACGATTGCGTCGACTGCGTCGCGGACGTGTGGCTTCTTAAGATAAGCATGTGCCTGTCCAAGTAAGCGAAGCGCTAAATCACCGTGCAAGGGTGATATGCGCTCGAGCAAACTGACAATTGCGTTAATCCGTCGGTTCATAGGTAGGCTCTGTGAGACTACGCCACCTTTGTTCTCGCGATCCTGTTCAACTGCAATCTCAGATTGAGCTATGCCTGCAGCCTCCGCTTGCTCTTGTAGGCTTTCAGAAAGGAAATCCGAAAGGTCATGATCGTCGCTTGCCCCGACTGCGCCTTGTGCCACCGCTCCTCGAAGTGTAAGTGCGGCTGCGGCAATCAGGGCATCGCCGTAGAAGGGCATATCGATGGTAGTGCGCGCCAGCACGCCTTCACCGCCCATACCGCTTTCGAGGTCACGAACCCACGTATTCTGGAGATCTTGGGGCTTGAGGCCCTCCTGGCCGATCCCATGGAGTAGTACGAGGCGCATCGGTCAGAATCCTTCCAAGGCGAGCTTCGCCAGCTTCACGCCACCTTCGGCGCTCAGTGTTGTGAATGGGCTCGGCAAAAGGTAGTCGGCTAACTCAGCTAGAGCCGGTGGGTAAAGACCAGGCGCGCCCTCAGGTTTGAGGAGTTTCCAGCCCTGTCGAAGGAAAGGAACCGAACCACCGAGCACACCAACTGCGTGCGGAGTAGCTCCACGCATGTAGAGGGGAAGCGATCGCATTCCGTCAGCTTCATCAACCGCTGGGATTAACAAGCTTACCTCGCCGCTAGCTTGAACTGCTGCAGGAAGGCGACCGAGGAGTGCGACGTCAAATGGAATGGGCTGATTTTGCTGACTAAAATAGTAAGCGGTTCTGTAAATATTCGAGAGATCTCCAACCCCGTAATGTAGCCATGCGGCGAGCACGCCGAGCATAGGGTCTGCATGTTTGGACGCCCGTAGAGCTTGGACCACCTCTGGTACCTGCTCGCCAGCGAGACCTCTAACGCGCATTTCTGCCATGAATTTAGCCGAGGTCGACACTACTGGATCAAACATCGACTGATAAAACATCGCATCCGCACCGTTGTCGCCAGCAGCAATCCTTAGAACGAAATCCGGCAGTGCGGCAGACGCGACCCAAGCTCCGGTATCAAGTTCGATCCATAGCGGCAATGGTAAAACGAGACGACCCCACTGGTTCCAAAACCGAGAGGTGGAACCTGGATTTGCCGGGGCGAGCCTCACAATTCGGCCGTCTTCAATCAACTCTGCCTTTCCCGGGCCCGCTATGCGGATAGAGCGTACGACAGCGCCGGAGATGACGACTCCGGCTCCGGTTTCGAAGTGATCTGGTCTCTGCTCTTTGTGGAAATTGATTGTCGCATGCTCGATCGCTGCGTCCTCAGCATGCTCGAGAGCTTCGAGAGATCTACGGCCGACCTGCCGGCTTCGAGCTATGTGCCCGAAGACGACGCGTTTGTGCTTCGGCCTTGTCGTCCAGGATGCTCCATTCTCTGGTTCCAGCCGCATGCTGCGTACCGCTATGCTCATACCCGCGGTGATCGTGGTCGTTGGGTCAGGCCACGGAGCAAGCAGCGGCGCAGTCGGGGGGAGCGCATCGCGGTAGCAGTTACTGGGGGGTCTAATTGAGGTCGTTATAACAGGCTTGAGCGGTACATTGTAGCGTTGAGCCATCCTGGGAACTTCTGCCTCTAGAAAATCGGCGAGACTGTGGTTCGTGATTGCGTTGGCGACTCGTGTATCGAAAGCTGCGCTGTGAGCCCCGGCGAGCGCCTCGGTTAGAAGACCGGAGAATATGCATCGTGCGTGCTCGGGATCCGAACCGGACACCATCCATGCTGCCCGAGCTCGTGAAGATGCTTGCCATAGGTCGAGTTGTGGCGGGTCCTCCTCAAAAGGCCCGCGCATCAGCAGCGAGTCTCCCTCGATGTTCTGCGTCTCAGCATTGACCGGTGAGCGACAAGCGTCGGACACGAGTATGAGGCGTTTGAGGCCGTACCAATCCAGGCGGTGACGCAGACCAGTCACCGAGACAGCCCGGTCTTCAGCGCGCCAGCGTGAAAGCAGCCAGAGATCCTCGCCAGCCCCCTTTGAAAGTCCATGGCCTGCAAAATAGACGACTAACGTTTGCGGTCCTCGTATCAGGAGCTCTTCCAGCGCAGACCGGACTTCGCTACGCTCGACGGGCTCCTCCTCATCTGTCAGGAGGGTTGTAAAGTATTCGTGCTCCCGGGCCCAGTTTGCCAGTGCTCGCGCGCCGTTGACGGCACCACGCAGGTAGTCAAGCGGGGGGGCGTCTCCTACGCCAATTGCAAGGCATGCAGCATGTCGCACGAGTTCCCTCTCTTCGGTTTTGGTGCTGCCAAGCAGCGTAACAGTCGGGCATTGGAGCCGAAAGAGATTCTTGCGCGTGGCCCGCCCCACGTGTGGATGCCCGCACAAATGCAAGTGGAATCTTAATCCGGTAGCGGCGATCCGATGAGGAGCGATCTTTTTCTACGCGCTGCTGCGGTCCTGGCGGAGCAATTGGCGCAGCAGTTGTCCGCGTCAGACATGCTGCGATGCTTGAGGAGGCGATACACAAGGGGCAAGGCGCGTTTCCGACAGAGGGCCGTTTGCTCTGTTGAAACCTTGCTGTGCGGTAGCGGGTTGGGAGGCCTTTCGGAGCGGATCGAGAGGTGATGATGAGGAGTATGTCGAAGTCGGCGGTGCGGGTGGCGCGGGAGGCCCTGGTGGCAGGCCGGGCGGCACTGCCGGATTAAGCCAGCCCGTACTCGCGCAAGGACCACACCCAGCCGCAGCTCTTCGCGCTTCTGGTACTCCGGCAGTTCCTGCGGACGGACTACCGGGGCGTGGTGATCACGGTCGCCGAGTGGGGCGAACTCCGGCGCACCCTCGGGCTGGCGAAGGTGCCTCACTATTCGACGCTGGCCCATGCATCCCGCCGGATCTTGGCGGACGCCGAGGCCATGGGGCTTTCATCGGCGTCCAGGCTGCCGTGGTTCGATGCGCCCGCCGCGAGGGCCTGATTGATACCACGCCGGTGGTCGCAGTGGACGCGACTGGGCTTGAGACCCGGCATGTCAGCGCTCACTTCGGCCAGCGACGGGCCAAGGGAAAGGGCCACCGGCAGCGCGCCTGGCCCAAGCTGACGGCCGTGCTCCACACCCACTCGCACCTGATTTTCCGCGCCGTGCCTGGCGTCGGCCCGAGCCAGGACTCGCCGGACTTCACACCCGCCATGCGTCAGGCCGCCGGGCTGGTTGCGATTGACACCGTCCTCGGGGACGCGGGCTACGACGCCGAGCACAACCACCGCCTCTGCCGTGAGGAACTGGGCGTCCGGCAGACAGTGATCCACCTCAACTGCCGCAACACAGGGCGCCGCTGGCCCAAGGCCCCGTACCGACGGGCGATGCGCCACCGCTTCCCCAAGCCCCTCTACCACCAGCGCTGGCACATCGAGAGCGGCTTCAGCCAGCACAAGCGACGCCTCGGCTCAGCTCTCACCGCCCGCAACACCGCGTCCCAGAACCGCGAACTCGTCCTCCGCGCCCTCACCCACAACCTCATGCTTCTCGCCGAAACCGCGTAAGCCTTTCAACAAAGCAAGGGCCGTTCTGAACGCTTGTGGGGAGCAAGGCCAAGTGCAGGGCGCCTCACGGCCCCGTTCACCTCCGCCGGCAAACCGCTGGAGACGCCCTCCACGATCGAGCCGCCGCACTCAGGATTGTGGATAATGCAGTTCGGAACCTGTCTTCTGTCTTTCAGGGATCGGAGATGCACTTTGGGCCCAGCCACGTCCGCTTCCGGACGGAGATCCCGGGCATCTTTCGGCTGCTGTGGGCGCTATGCAGACTAGTGTCCTGATCGCGAAGTTCCTACGATCATGAGGATGATCGTAGAGAGCGGTTATGGGCAGGCCTGCGGTGTCGATTGTGCTGAGTGACGCCGAGCGGCGGGACTTGGAGTCACTGGCCCGGGCCCACAAAACGGGTCAGGCGATGGCCCGACGGGCGCGGATCGTGCTGGCTGCGGCGGCGGGACAGGAAAACAAGGCGATCTGCGCCGAGGTGGACGCGGATGCCAACACGGTTTCCAAGTGGCGGCGGCGCTTCGCCGAGCACCGGCTGGATGGGCTGCTCGATGAGCCGAGGCCGGGCACGCCCCGCAAAATCGGTGATGACGAGATCGCCGATACCATTCGCCGGACGCTTGAGACCACGCCGCAGGGCGCGACCCACTGGTCGCTGCGTTCAATGGCGGCCGCCGTCGGCTACGCGCCTTCCACTATCCATCGCATCTGGCGCGCCTTCGGACTACAGCCGCACCGAAGCGAGACCTTCAAGCTCTCGACCGACCCGCTCTTTGTCGAGAAGGTGCGCGACATTGTCGGCCTCTACATGGCCCCGCCCGAACGCGCACTCGTGCTCTGCGTCGACGAGAAATCGCAGATCCAGGCCCTCGACCGCACCCAGCCCTTGCTGCCGATGCGCCCTGGCCAGGTCGAGCGTCGCACGCATGACTATACCCGCCACGGCACGACATCCCTCTTCGCAGCGCTGGACATTGCCACCGGTGCCGTCATCGGGCGCTGCTACCCGAAGCACCGCTCAAGCGAGTTCCGCAGGTTTCTCGATCAAGTCGAGGCCGCCGTGCCCGCCGACCTTGATGTCCATCTGGTGATGGACAACTACGCCACTCACAAGACCCAGCCGGTCCGTGACTGGCTCGCCAAACGTCCCCGCTGGCACGTCCACTTCACGCCCACAGGTGCGTCCTGGATCAACCAAGTCGAACGCTTCTTCGCCAACCTCACCGAGAAGCAGATCCGGCGCGGCGTCCACCATTCCACCGCCAGGCTCGAGGCCGACATCTGCGCCTTCATCGACGCCCGTAACGCCGCGCCAAGGCCCTTCCGCTGGACCAAGTCCGCCGACGACATCCTCGCCAGCATCCAGCGCTTCTGCATCCGTACCCAGCAGATCGGAAGGACTACGGAATCAGGACACTAGCGGATCTGTTGGCAGATCTGCCGGGATGGCGGCGCGAAGTCGAACGTGGTCTGTCCGTCAGCCTGGGGCTGCTGCCTTGCTTCGAAACCCGACAGGGTCACCCCGAGCAGCCGGACACCCCACTCCAATGGAAACAGCCCACGAACAAGCGACAGAGACGTCGCAACAAGCTCTTCGCGCGCGGTGACGGGCGTCCCTGCCGTCCGGCTCCGGGTTAGGGTCCGGAAGTCGGCGTAGCGCAGCTTCACCGTCACGCTCCGGCCGAAGCTGCCGTTCGCCTCGCACCAGTTCCAGACCTCGCCGGCGAGCAACGAGATGGACGTCTCCACCTCCGCCGGCGTGGAGAGATCCCGGATGTAGGTGGTCTCGCTCCCGTACGATTTCCGCGGCCGGTCGGAGAGCACCGGCCGGTCGTCCTGGCCTCGTGCGATGGCATGGAAGTGCGCGCCCGCTTTGCCGAACTGTGCCGTGAGATCCGCGAGCGATCTCTCCCGCAGGTCCGCCCCGGTCCGGATACCCAGGCGCTCCATCTTCGCCGCGGTCGCGGGGCCGATGCCGTGGAAGCGCGACACGGGCAGGGTCTCGACGAAGGCCGGGCCCATCTCCGGCGTGATGACGAACTGCCCATTGGGCTTTCGCTGGTCCGACGCGAGCTTCGCGAGGAACTTGTTGTAGGACACCCCGGCCGAGGCGGTCAGCCCGGTCTCCTCCAGGATCCTCGCCCGGATCTCGGTTGCGACCCGCACGGCTGTGGGGATGCCCTTCCGGTTCTCCGTCACGTCCAGATAGGCCTCGTCGAGCGAGAGCGGCTCGACTAGGTGGGTGTACTCCTCGAACACGGCCCGGATCTGGCGCGATACGGCCCGGTAGACCTCGAACCGCGGTGCCACGAAGACGAGATCGGGGCAGAGCCGGCGCGCGGTCCGGGAGGGCATCGCCGACCGCACGCCGAAGCGCCGGGCCTCGTAGCTCGCGGCCGCGACCACGCCGCGCTCGGCCGAGCCGCCCACGGCCAGGGGCAGGCCGCGCAGCCCGGGGTCGTCCCGCTGCTCGACGGAGGCGTAGAACGCATCCATGTCGACGTGGATGATCTTGCGGGTCGGCGGGGCCACGGGAGGGGAGGGGGCTTGATGGAGGGTGCAGCCTACCACGGCCTGGCCCGGCCTCAGTCCCGGCAGCGGACAACCCTTGCCACCGCCGTAGCCTTGGGGAGGCGGTGGTGAGCGTCCGGATCGTGACGCTCGGGCCGGCCGCCCGGCGCCGGGTCTACCCCGCTCTCTGCCTCGCGCTGGTCCTCGGCAGCCTTCTCACCTCTGCACCGGCCGGCGCTGCCCCGACCGCCTGCCCCGAGCATTTCGCGACCGGCAGCGCGCCGGAGATCATCCGGCCCGCCCTGGCCGCCCGCGTCCGCGAGCTCTGCTTCGAGGGCTTCGCGATCCTGCACAGCGGCGTCTCGCGCACCCCGCTCGCCGTCGCCGAGCACCTCACCCGTGCCCGCATGGCGGGGGCACGCGAGGTCCGGCGCGAGGGCTCTTTCCACGACGAGGACCGCCTGCCCGAGGAGGAGCGGGCCCGGCTCTCCGACTATGCCCGCTCCGGCTTCGACCGGGGCCACATGGCTCCCTCGGGCGACATGGCCACCCCCTCCTCCATGGCCGAGAGCTTCTCGCTGGCGAACATGGTGCCGCAGCACCCCGCCTCGAACCGCTGCCTCTGGGAGGGGATCGAGACCTCCGTCCGCCGCCTCGCCGTGGAGGAAGGCGAGCTCTTCGTCGTGACGGGCCCGGTCTTCGCCGGCGAGACCCTCGAGCGGATCGGCGGGCGCGTGCTGGTGCCGACCTCCCTCTACAAGGCCGTCTACGTTCCCGGCCGTGGGATGGCGGCCGCCTACCTGGCCCCGAACGGGCCGGGGACGGCCTGGCGGGCGGTGAGCCTCACCGAGCTGCGCGAGGCCGCCGGGATCGATGTCTTCCCCGGCATTCCGGCCGCCGCCCGGGATCGGCTGCTCTCTCTGCCCGAGCCGCGGCCCAACAACGTCCGGGGCGCCTGCGCGGGGCAGGGGGAGGTGGCGAGTGCAGAGCCGATGGGCCGGGCACGCGACCGCACGACGAACCCGGCGCCCGCGCCTCCGTCCTCCCCGCCTGGGCAGGAGGCCCGCCCGAAGGGCTGGAGCACGGCAACCCTCGTCATCGCGGGCCTCTTTGCGGTGGTGATGATCGCACTCCTGGTCCGGGTGCTGGGGCGGCGCTGAGGGAGCGGATGATGCCGGAGAGCCGAGAGAAGACGGAGGAGAGGGGTCCGGGGAAGATCACGCCCTTCGCGGACGAGGCCACATTGGTCTCCGTCGGCGACCTGACCGTGGAGAACCGGACCGACCGGGTGTCGATCTATGGCTCCCTCGACATCACTCGCGACCGGAAGGGGCTCCGGGCGGCCCGACACCTCCAGACCTTGCTGACCGCTGCAATCAGCGTGATGGAGGGGGAGGGGGACCGCTTGCCCGAATCCGTGGACAAAGGAGTGAGCGCGGAGCGGGTCCCGAACCCGTTCGGCTGACCACGAGCCCAGGAGAAAGTCGGGTCAGGCCGCATTAGACTGCCAGGGGCTCAGAAAGATGAGGGTGCACTTCAGTCGATGACGAAGGCCACAGAGAAGCAGAAGCCGGCTCCCCGCCCACGTCCGGGGACGACAGGCCTCCCTGCGCCGCTCACCCCGCCGGACTGCGACCTCCGCGACGTGCCTGATATGCCATTCGACGTGGGCCGCCTCCTCAACAGCAACTTCTGGGCCTTGTCCGAAGGCGACGAATTCAAAGCCGCGTTCAGCCTCTGGATGAGGTCCTGGCTGCAGGTGCCCGCCGCGAGCCTTCCAGCCGACGACCGCATACTGGCCGTCTTGTCCGGGGCGCACGAGGATTGGGCCGAACGCAAGCAACGTGCCCTCCACGGATGGCTCAAGTGTTCGGACGGCCGCCTCTACCACCCAATGATCGCGGAACTCGCTCTGGCCGCTCACGCCGAGCGGTTGAACCAGCGGGAAAGGTCCAGCGTCGAACATCAGCGCGTTCAGCGCCACCGCGCGGAACGGGCGGTCATGAGGGACGCTCTTCGGGCCGCGGGCCAGAAGGTTTCCTCCGACATTCCCATGAAGGAACTGCGCCAAGCCTATCAGAAGCTGACCGGTGACCGGGCCAGCAACGCTCCGGCAACGTGACCTGCAACGCAGGAAACGTTGCGGGAAACGTCTTGGAAACGCCGGGGAAACGCTGGAAACGTTTCCGGTAACGCTTACTGAAACGTTTCAGTCGGCTACTCGGAGCTGCCGGTGGGAGAGGGCTCTCGCATTCCACCGCCGTTGAACGGGCAGAGTTAGCGAGATGACAGCGCGGCAACCTTGCATCGGATCTCCGGGCTGAGGCCGCACACCTGTTCGTAGCCCCTCGCCATCGCCCGGCGGGTCAGTGCCTCGGCCTCCCGCGGGACGATGAGCGAGTCGTGCACCGGCAGGGCCAGGATGCCCTCCTCCCGCAGCGACCGCATCGCCAGCGTGATCGCCTCCGCCTCCAGGGCCGCGACGTGGTGGGCGACGAGGTGCTCGGGCGGTGCGCCGACCTTCTCCGCCAGGCCGTCCGGCAGGATCCAGGTCGGGTCCCGCAGGTAGGGATGCTGCCGCAGTACGGTATCCCGCACCTGAGTGGGGCGATGGGCCCTCACCTCCGGTGGGGCGCTGGCGGACCAACTCCGGGGCGGACGCCCCTGTCCCAGCAGTTGCACCACCCACTGCTTGCCCACGGCCCTCGGGTAGCCCAGGCGCTCGTACCGATCGGCTTTCCCCTCGCCAGGAGAGGCCGCCATCGGGCACCTGGCACCCCATCCCGCCATCCGGGCGCGCCCCTCGACGATCGTCAGGTGGGAGGCGCTGGCATCCAGCTCCACGACGGGCTGCCCGCCGATCAGGAGCTCGGCACGCCGTGCCGCGGGCATGTTCCAGTAGGCGCCGTCGCCGGTGCCCCCGTACCACCGGCCGTGCAGCGGCCACGCGCTGAGGAACAGCCGAGACCACCGGAGCTTCGGGTAGCCCGAC
This sequence comes from Muricoccus radiodurans, assembly GCF_050154705.1. Classification (GTDB taxonomy): domain Bacteria; phylum Pseudomonadota; class Alphaproteobacteria; order Acetobacterales; family Acetobacteraceae; genus Roseomonas; species Roseomonas radiodurans. Next base: position 23,048 of record NZ_CP189563.1, read on the forward strand.
ACCCCGATCCGGTCGGCGAGGAGGTTCTGCGCCTCGACCTCCTCCGCCATCGTGGCGGCCTCCGGATCCCGAAGATCCGCCACCATGCGGATCCGTGCCGGCCCGCGTGACAGGACCCGGTCGCGCAGACGGCGGAGCACGACGGGACCTCCCAGGCGCGGCACCACCGGGGGCGGCACGTACGCGAACTCCCCCGCGACACGGCCCGGCCGCAGGCCGTGCGAGAGCGCCAGCTCGAGGAGCGCTGGCGTCGGCCAGTACCGCGCCGACCGCCCCGTCGGCTCCTCCGTCGCGACGAAGCTCGCCTCCGCAGGGGGGTGATAGCCACGTCGCCGGGCCAGCAGCCCGAGCGCCAGGAGTGCGTCTGTGACGGTGGCGAAGAGGCGCCGGCCCACCGCCGCGCCGGTGAACTTTTTTGTCTGACCGCTGCGCCAGCTGGCGCGCGCCCCGTCGGCACGGTCCCAGGCCTCCAGGACGCCCCCGGCCACGCCGCCGATCGCGCGGTGGAGAGCCTTCGTGCCACCGGCCCGGCGCTCGTTCTTCCGGTATCCTTGCTCCCACCGCGACACCCGTCCGGCGAGGTCCTCCACCAGCGCCAGGGCGGCTGGGCCGCGCGCCTGCAGGCACAGGGACAGGTATTTCGCGCTCTCGCACCACTCCTCGCCCAGGCGGTCAGGAGGGGAGGGGAAGGCCGTCGCCGTCCAGGGAGGTCCGGGGGACGGCGCTTGCGACGGCTCGGGCGAGACGAACAACTATTGTTTCCCGTAGGGCCTCTCTCTACCCCTCTTCCCGCCCTGGACCGCTTGGGTGGTCGCGCCGGGAGCAGGTGGGGCTCGGCGCCGACATCGACGCTCTGATGGGGCTCCGACAGTAGGAAATCCTGGGAATAAAGTCCATGGGGGCTCCGGGCGTCCGTCACGACATCAAAACGAATGGAAGATAGTCCTGGCCGCCCAGAAGGAATGCCGCTGTGGGTTACGCGAGCACCCCATAGGACCATCAGAGAGGATGTGCTTGCCCTGTTGGTTGCGGTCGTTAAGCGCCTGCTGGTCAGAGAGGCGTTGCGGAGGTGGCCCCTGGTGTCTGCTCAGGCCACTGTCACTGAGCGGGTGTCCCGAACGATGGACGCCATGAGCCGGACTTCGGAAGCGAGCGTCTCCGACAGGCGACCGGGCAGCAGGCGACTGAAGGCTTCGGCCAGCGCGGTGTAATACCAGACGGTGCCGTCGACGCCCCCACGGAACCGGTCGAACACGCTCATGCCCTCGGCCCGGAGGTCACCGACGATGGCGCGGGCGTTGTGCACCTTGTCGGCGAGGGACACGAGCAGTGCATCCGAGGGCGCTTCGGCAAGGTGGGCCAGGTAGGCCTCCTTCCGCGCCCGCCAGGGCGGCTTCGGCAGGACGTCGGCGTCGGTGCACGCCTCCACAATCATCGCGACGCGGGGGCCAAAGCGTTCGGCGATGGCCTGACGGTGACCGGCACCGCAGTCCTCGACCACGTCGTGCAGCAGGGCCGCCGCGGCCTGCTCGCTGTCACCCCCGTGCTCAAGGACGAGGGCACAGACCGCCAGCAGGTGGGCGGCATAGGGGATGGTGGTCCCTTTCCGCACCTGCCCCGCGTGGGCGGCGATGGCGTAAGAGGAGGCTTCGGCCAGAAGATCGGTGTTGAACTTGTCCAGTGAAGGGATCCTTTCAGTGGAGGGTTGTCAGGGAGCTTCGCCGGGAGGGAGGGGGTTCCAAAGGCGACCCCGCGGAGTTCAAATTGGCCCGCGAATGGAGAACGGCATCCAATCGACACCTCTGGCCGCCACGCGATGCGTCGGGCTCGTCACTGGAACGGTGGTCGTCGAAGGAGCGGAAGGGTCAGCCAGCTATTCGCAATCCACCAAGCGCCGGATCACCGTGTCGTCCGCTTCTTCGGTCGACCCGCTGTGCGGGGCCGCTGCCGCTTCCCTGATTGCTGGAGCAGCAGGGACCAAGGATCAGGGCGAAGGAGACAGGCACGGGGCGGAACTCGCTCTGGAGCGCCAGAGCCGGCTCGTCCCGAAGACGTTTCCTGGAGGGGCCGCGACGATATTGGCGCTGTACGTCTCCTCCGGCAAGGAGGCACCCCCTCAGGTGGCGTCGAGATACGTCGGGCGGGTCGTCCAAACGTGCACCGGTGGGGGCCGCTACCGGAAATCTGTCGCCGGGGGGATTGGCCATCGCGCCGCCCTCCGACGCGCGGCGACGCCAGAGAGCGAATGCCCCATCGATGCCCCTGTCCCGAAGGCGTGGGCCCCACGCTTGCCTCCAGGCGACATCTCGGTGGGTGGTGCAGAAGGAGCCACGGCCGGGCTGGGCACGGTGAGATGACTTGAGACAATCCGATATCGAAATATCTCATCTCATCAGTCGTGAGACAGGAGGAAGATCAAGGAAAACCCCTGTGGAATGGGCCAGATTGCTGTGCCGGCATGGCGTCGCAGGGCCTTTTAGATGAGACGCCGGGACCCCTCCGTGAGACGAGATGAAGGAGTGAAACTTCATGCCGGTTGGGGAGCAGGCGAGCTTCGGGGGACCATTTCCCGGCGTCTGCTTGCGGGATCCCTCCTGACTTCTGCCACCCGATCCGTGCGGGTTGACCTGTCGCGGAATGAATGACCCAGCGCCATCGGGGGGTGGGCGTCCCGAAAAGGTCCCGCAGTTCTGTGGACGATCTGCCGATTCGGGACGGAGTTCCTGGACGGCTTTTCGGGGCAGCCGACGGCGTTCCGGGAGAGTCCACAAACCGAGCAGTTGAGGGACACATGGGTGAGATCCTGGGCTACGCGCGCGTATCCACGGGTGACCAGGACGTCAGCGGCCAGGAGTTGCGCCTCCAGCAGGCCGGTGCGGCGAAGATTTTCACGGACGTCCGGTCCGGCCGGACGATGGATCGGCCCGGCCTGATCGAGCTCCTGGCCTATGCCCGCACCGGCGACACCCTGGCGGTCGTTCGCCTGGACCGCCTCGGCCGATCATTGGGAGAGCTGTTGGCCGTGGTGACGTCGCTGAAGGACCGCGGGATCGCCCTGCTCAGCCTGGAGGAGCGGATCGACACCGGCTCGGCAGCCGGCGAGCTGGTGTTCCACGTCTTCGGAGCCATCGCCCACTTCGAGCGGCGCTTGATCGCCGAACGGACGCGGGACGGCATCGCGGCCGCGAGGGCTGAAGGCAGAAAGCCGGGCCGTCGCCCCCTGGATCCGGAGAAGCTCCAGGCCGCGAAGACCCTGATCCGGGGAGGCTTGTCGCCCAGCAAGGCGGCGCGCCAGGTCGGTCTTGGCCGCTCGACCCTGTATCGGGAGCTTTCCCTGACGGCGAACTCACCTCGTTAACGTCGGCGCGCCGCCGCGGGTGAGCGTGGGGCGGACGCCTGATGGTACTTCTTACCAATGTCCGGCCGGATTGCCCGCAAGGACAGGTTGTCGGCTGCGAGAAGATGAGGAACGCCGGGATGAAGAAGCTGCTCAACGACCCTCGCCACGTCGTGCGCGAGATGCTGGAAGGGCAGGTGGACCTCAACCCCGGCCAGGCGCTGCTGCGGGACGAGAACGTCGTGGTGCGCGTCGACCTGCCTGTCGCGGCCGCACGGAGGGAGGTGGCGGTGCTCTCGGGCGGCGGCAGCGGGCATGAACCGGCCCACGCCGGCTATGTGGGTACGGGAATGCTGCACGCCGCTGTGGCGGGCGACGTCTTCACCTCGCCCAGCGTCGATGCCGTGCTGGCCGCCATCCGGGCCTCGGCCGGGCCGGCGGGCGCGTTGCTGATCGTGAAGAACTACACTGGCGATCGGCTGAACTTCGGCCTGGCGGCCGAACTGGCCCGGACCGAGGGCGTCCCGGTCGAGATCGTAGTCGTGGCGGACGACGTGGCCTTGCGTGACACGGTGGAGCCGGCGCGCCGTCGCGGGATCGCAGGGACGGTCCTGGTGCACAAGGTGGCCGGCGCCGCCGTGGCCGCTGGGCTATCGCTGGATCAGGTCGCGGCTGAGGCACGCGCGGCAGCCGAGGCCATCGGCACGATGGGCGTGGCGCTGGGCGCCTGCACCGTACCCGCCGCCGGCCGGCCCGGCTTCTCCCTGGGCGAGGGCGAGGCCGAGCTGGGCCTGGGCATCCACGGCGAGCAGGGCGTGCGGCGCGTTCCGATGCAGCGCGCGGACCAACTGGTCGACGCCATCCTGGAGGGGATCCTTGCCGATGGGGCCCTGCGGTCGGGCGAGCGGGTCGCGCTGCTGGTGAATGGACTGGGCGGCACCCCGCCCATGGAGCTGGCCGTGGTGGCCCGCCACGCCCTGACCGTGCTGCGCGGACACGGCCTGACCGTGGAGCGGGCGTGGTGCGGCAATCTGCTGACGGCATTGGAGATGCCCGGCGTCTCGCTGACGGTGATGCGGGTCGATGACACACGGCTGATGCGGCTGGACGCCCCCACGGAGGCTCCCGCTTGGCCCGGGACTGGTCGCATCCCGCCGGCCCGCCATCTGGTCGGAGCCGCAGCCGCGCCCTCCAGCGAGGCGGCTCGCCCGGTCACACCGGCGGGCCAGGCGGTGCGCCACGCCGTCCTCGCGGCGGCTGCGGCGCTGGAGGCGGCCGAGGCGCGCCTGACGGAGCTGGACAGCGCAGCAGGCGACGGCGACCTGGGTCTCAGCATGACGCGGGGCGCCGCCGCCCTTCGCTCGCTGCCTGAGGCCGCCTGGGCGGAGGCGCCTGACGCCCTTGCCCGGATGGCCGAGGCCCTCCGGCGCGCCATCGCCGGCAGCTCCGGTCCCTTCTACGCGACGGCGCTGCTGCGGGCTGCCCGCCAGTTGTCGGTCTCCCCATCAGCGGCCGACTGGTCGCGTGCTCTGACATCCGCGGTAGATGCCATCGCGGAGCTGGGCGGCGCGAGACCGGGAGATCGCACCATGCTGGATGCGCTGCGCCCTGCTGCCGATGCTTTTGCGGCCGGACTGGAGGCCGGCAAGGACTCCACTGCAGCATGGCAGGAGGCGGTGCGGGCAGCGCGGGAGGGGGCAGCAGCGACTGCCCGGATGCATCCCCGGCTGGGTCGTGCCAGCTACCTGGGCGACCGCGTCCTGGGCACGCCCGATGCCGGAGCAGCGGCCGTCGTTGTCTGGTTGGAGGCGCTGGCGCCCTGAGTGGGATCGGTCGCCTCACCTCGGAGAGGGTAGGGAGTCGATCTCGCCACCGGCTTCCTGAGCCGGCCTGCGTGCGGCTACGGTCCGGCGATGTGTAACCTTTATTCGATGACCAGCAACAAGGCTGCGATCGTCGCGCTCGCCAAGGCCATGCAGGACAGCGTCGGCAACCTGCCCGCGCTGCCCGGCGTGTTCCCGGACTACCCGGCGCCGATCGTGCGGACGGCGGCGGATGGGACGCGCGAGCTTGCCATGGCGCGGTGGGGCATGCCGTCGCCGGCCTTCGCCCTCCAGGGCAAGAAGACCGACCCCGGCGTGACCAACGTCCGGAACACGGGCTCGCCGCACTGGCGCCGGTGGCTCTCGCCCGAGCACCGCTGCCTCGTGCCGCTGACCTCCTTCTCCGAACCGGAGCGCCTGCCGGACGGCAAATCGCAGCCGGTGTGGTTCGCCCTGGCCGAGGACCGGCCGCTCGCCTTCTTCGCCGGCATCTGGACCCCGCAGTGGACGTCCGTCCGCAAGATCAAGGAAGGCGAGGTGACGGCCGACCTCTACGCCTTCCTGACCAGCGAACCGAACTCCGAGGTCGGCGCCGTCCACCCCAAGGCCATGCCGGTCATCCTGACCACCGAGGAGGAGCGGGAGACCTGGATGCGGGCGCCCTGGTCGGAGGCGAAGGCGCTGCAACGGCCGCTGCCCGACGGAGCGCTCCGGATCGTGGCGCGCGGCGAGAAGCACGACGGGGCGGAGGAGAGGGACGTGGGCGGCGGAGATGTCGGCCCCAAGCAGAAGGCCCAGCCCTCGCTACTCTAACGCCTGACTAAACGTGGTGGCGTACAGGTCAGTCCGCCGGAACCACGGCTTCTCGGCATAACCGAACAGAGCGTTGCCCTTAAGACCGAAGCTAGACCATCCGAGATCTCTTCAACTGAGCGGCCGCGCCACGTAGACCTGATAGGCGTGACGGGTGCTCCAGTGCAGATGATGGTTGTTCTGTATGGCGTCGAAGTCGGACCCGCCATTCGCGGTGGAAAAGCGATCGCTCTTATGAAACAGGATGCCGATCCCTGGGCCCCAACTGGGGTACATGCTGAGTTCCGTTGTCGAGGAATCACTGTCCCAGAACAGGAATTGACCTTTCACGACGTCGAAGACCAGCAGCCAGTGCTCTGGGTCGGGAAACTTCTTGCCGACGTTGGTGTGATTGTCGCCGCTCAACACGCCAAATATGTAGAGCTGACCGGCGGCAACGGAGGCAGCGATCTTGCTCACCGCGTCGGCGAGCGCCTTCGGATCGTAAACCACCTCTTGCCGGGATCCGCCTGGGACATTGCGCAGCCGTGCAGAGGCGATCTGGCCACTGGCGTAGTGTGGGCCTGCGACCTTACCGGTGCCGCGGGCGGTTTTCAGCTTGCTGCCCAGCGCGACGCTTGTCTCGAAGCAGGCGCTTGCCTCCCGGGCGCGCCCGGCGATCATCTGGTCCACGGATGCATTGGTGGTCGAGACCGGGGCTGGAATGCCGCCGCCGGTCCATGTTGCGGAGAAGGCGGAGGCCACGACCACACTCGCTCGACCGTCCGGAGCAAAGAGCTTCTTTGTCACGGGCAGAGCTGCCGCCATCTTCGGCTCTTTCAAAAGCTTTTCGAAGGCCGCGCGGTCCGAACCGCTCATTGAGGTCATAAAGGCTGAGAACGCGACTGCGATCGGGTCATTCTGCCCTATTCCGGCCGTACCGAACTCGCTCTGAACCTGGCTCCAGATCGCGTTGAAGTTCGCGTTCTGGATTTGGAACTGACCGTTGGTGATCAGCGCCAGGTTCGCGCTGAAGGTGTTCTTGAACTTCTGCACCGCGTTGTCCAAGGCCGTCGGATCGTCGATGGTCCAGGCAGGTACGACCATGGGACCTCCAAGAGTCCACGCAGGTGGCGGACGTTGTTGGTGACCTCTGTCGTCGACCATGGGCGCGGCCTTCGGAGGGCGTCAACATCCGAGGGGAGTAGCGGCGGCTCGGAATTGGTCGCGTTCGTCGCGTTTGAGGCACCTGCCGCCTTGTACCGGTGTCGGCGCCCTGATGACCCGGTGCTCGTAGTTAGCAGGGCACTCCAATGTCACGGGGCGGCGTCACGCGTGGGCTCGAGCACTGCGGGGGCCTGCGCAGTCTGTCGATCCGCTTCACCGAAATCCCGGCTTCTTGGAATCTTCGCCGCATCCTGCCGCGAACCCGGATCCGGTCGCCGCACCTCGTCCGCTCGGCCCAGCGCCCGATCCGCCCAGTCCGCCTCCTCACCTGGACCTGCCCCCCCGATCCCCTGCAGCCCGTCCAGCAGGTCGGAGCGGTCGGTGAGCCGGCGCACGATGAGGTGCAGGATGGGCACCTCGGCGTGCTCCTCCGTGCGCTCCACCCGCCCCTCCGCGACCAGCAGGCGGGCGCTGATCAGGGCCCGGTGGTGCTCGGCCCCGACCTTCTCGTAGACGACGAGGTTCGCGTCCCCGTGCTCGTCCTCGACGGTGACGAACACCACGCCCTTCGCCGTCCCGGGCCGCTGCCGCAGCAGCACCAGCCCGGGCAGCCGGATCGTCTGTCCCTGCCGTGCCGCCCGGAACCGCCGCGTGTCGTCCAGCCGTAGCCGGTCCAGGGTCGGCCGCAGCAGCGCCAGCGGGTGCCGCCGCAGCGTCAGGCCGGTGGCGCCGTAATCGGCCGCGACCGCCCTCCCCTCCCGCTCCTCCGGCAGGACCGGCGCGGGTTCCTCGATCTGCGGCCCCTCGGTCGCCGCGAACAGCGGCAGCTCCGTCTGCGCCCTCGTGTCCACCGCCCGCGCCGCCCAGTGTGCCCGAGGGCGGGGGGTGGCCAGCCCCGCGAAGCTGTCCGCCTCGACCAGGGCCGAGAGGGCGTGCCGGCTGAGCTGGGCGCGGTAGGCCGCCTCCTCCACCGAGGCGAAAGGCCGGCCGTTGCCGGCATCCCGCGCCCGGATCAGCTGCCGCCCCTCCTCCTCCGATAGCCCCGCCGTGACCCGCAGCCCGAGGCGCAGCGCCAGCTCGTCCCGGCTGTCCCGGTCCGGCTCCAGCGTGCTGTCCCAGCCCGAGCGGTTCACGTCCACCGGCCGGACCCCTACCCCGTGCGCGTGGGCATCCCGCACGATCTGCGCCGGCGCGTAGAAGCCCATCGGCTGGCTGTTCAGCAGGGCGCAGGCGAACACGCCGGGGTGGTGCTTCCTCACCCAGGCCGAGGCGTAGACAAGGTGGGCGAAGGAGGCGGCGTGGCTCTCGGGGAAGCCGTAGCTGCCGAAGCCCTCGATCTGCTTGAAGCAGCGCTCGGCGAAGTCGCGGGGGTAGCCGCGCCGGGCCATGCCCTCGACCAGCCGGTCGCGGTAGATCCCCACCCCCTGCGTGTACTTGAACGTCGCCATGGCCCGCCGGAGGTCGTCCGCCTCCTCCGGCGAGAAGCCGGCCGCGACGATGGCGACCCGCATCGCCTGCTCCTGGAACAGCGGCACGCCCAGCGTCTTCTCCAGCACCTTCTGCAGCTCATCCGGCTCGCCGTGCTCCTCGGAGGGGCCGGCGTATTCCGGCTTCTCCAGCCCCCACCGCCTCCGGATGTAGGGGTGGACCATGTCGCCCTGGATGGGCCCGGGCCGGACGATCGCGACCTGCACCACGAGGTCGTAGAAGGTCCGCGGCTTGAGGCGGGGCAGCATGTTCATCTGCGCCCGGCTCTCGACCTGGAACACGCCGAGGCTGTCGGCGCGGCGGAGCATCTCGTAGGTGGCGGGGCAGTCCTTCGGCAGGCCGGCGAGGTCGAGCTGGCGGCGCTTGTGCTGGCGGATGAGCCCGAAGGCGCGGCGGAGGGCGGAGAGCATGCCGAGGCCGAGCACGTCGACCTTCAAGATGCCGAGGGCGTCGATGTCGTCCTTGTCCCACTCGAGGGTGGTGCGGTCCTGCATGCTGGCGTGGGTGACGATCGCCAGTTCGATCAGCGGGCCGCGGGTGATGACGAAGCCGCCGACATGGGGCGCGACGTGGCGGGGGAAGTCCTGGATCTCCTCCGCCAGCTCCAGCGCTATGCCGAGACGCCTATCCGCGTCGGGATCCAGCCCCTCGGCCCGGGCGATGTCGGCGAGGCTGCCATCCCGCCCCGGTCCCCAGGCCGCCTTGGCCAGGGCGCCGAAGTCCATGTGCGCCACGGCCTCGGCTGTGAAAGGCGAGGCGCTGCCCTCGGCATATTCCCGCATTGGGTCGGCGGCCTTCACCGCGCGATAGGCGATGTCGCCGGCGCCGAATGCGCCGCCCTGGAAGATGGAGCGCTCGACGGTGAGGCCGGAGCCGTCGTCGCTGCCGCCGAGGATGCTGGGCTCGAAGAAGCCGGGCGCGGTGGGGTGGGCATAGCCAGCGCCGTTGGTGAGTCGGATTGGAACGGCGTCGCCGCCATCATCGGTTCCGGTAGTCTCGTAAAGGTAGCAAAGCGGCATAGGGGGCACGTGAACAATCAGGGGGGCACCCCGGTCGACTGGTCGATCTCCGAAAAACATCCGAACGCACGCTCGGGACTTCATCGGCCGAATTCGCCCTTCTCTCAGGACTCCGAAGACGGCGGCCACGTAGAAGGACGGCAGCAATCCACCGCTTCTAAGAGGCGAAAATGCACAAGTCAGATTTGGTCCAGAAACACGGTGGCGTCCGTACCTGGAAATTTAAGCAGTCCGATTTCGAGGTCTGGAAGCAGTACAGAAGCGCCGGGATATGCGGAGCTTTGTCAGCATTCTGGATCCGGGCTCATGCGTCCGGTGGCAGCCTCGTCAATGAACTTGGCGGCGGCGACAGTCAGTATGGCAACACCGGCGCACGAAAGCAGCTCAACACTGGTCTGCTGAAGGAAATCACCTTCTATCACAAGATTTTTTCGGCGGGTGATGGCGACAACCAGGCGCAAGGCTTCGGTACGTGGCTCAGCCATCATGGTATCGAGACTCTGCGGTACTCCAAGACGAAGGTGACCAGCACTTTCCGTGGCCCTGTGGCGCAGAGCCTCCACGGGAAGCAGCACGCCAATTCGGGATTGGTGCCAGCCGACGAAGCGGATCCGCTGATCGAAGAGAACATCATCAACAAGGGGATGATGCTCTACAGCGACTGTTACGCGCGGATCAACTTTTCCGGGTCCTTCCTTGGCAGGCCAGCTGGCCATTGCGTGGCGGCATGGCTGGGCCTGAGGGCTGGAGGCGACGTGGCGTTTTTTGACCCGAATTTTGGGGAATTCTGGTTCCCGCGACGCGACAATTTCAACCGGTTCTTCCGGGAGTACTACAAGACGACCTACAGACGGTTCCCGACCAATTTCACCAAGGACTGGGAGGTCATCCCATGCGCGCCGAGGGTGAGAATGCGTAACGGCGGTCATATCACGCGACTGAAGGCAGCCTGAGAGATTGCTCGCACTACAGGCCCTGGACGGCTACCGACGCGCGGCGAGTTGCTCCGTAGCCTCCGCGGTGCGCGCGTTGCTGGTGCGGATGCCGGCCAGCGCCTCGGCCTGCATTTGACCGGACGCCGCCACAACGCGGGTCAAGGTCTGCACCTCGCGGCGGAGGGCAGTGATCTCCGCCCCGTTGTCATTCGCGGGCAGGCGACCGGTGGCGTTCATCTGCTGAAGCGCCGGCAGGCCGAGCGATTGCACTGACGGGGTGCGGATTGTGGATTCGCCCGGCATGTGCAGGGTCGGCACGCTGTCCATGCCCGAGATGCCGCCGGTAATAAGGCCACCGTTCGCGAAGCCGGGCACTCCGAAGGCCTTGAATATTCCGTTTAGCTTGGCGTTGGCCGAATCGTTCAGGAACGCGGTGCGGCGCCCCCCACCAGGCGCAACGGTCACGCCAGCCGATGCGAAAATCGCGTCGATCTGGGCGTTGACCATCTTGTAGGACCCGATCATGAGCGCCGAGACCAGCCTGTCGTTGGCGTTGCCGCCGGTCGCGCCACCGCCGAGGGCGGCGAGCAGGTTGGTCTGTGCCTCGGACTGCGCGAGCAGGCGCTCCTGGATGCCGAGCTGGCGCTCCGCGACGGTCTGCGCCGCGTCGGCCAGGCTCTCGGCCAGGGCGCGGTCCTCTTCGAAGTTGGCGTTGAATCCGTTGAGCTCGGGGAACTCCATGCGCTTCACCAGCACGTCGAGCGGCATTGCTACGTTGTTGGAGGGTGGCCGAAACGAAGTGGCTGGGCGAAGCTGGCCGGATGACGCCAGAGGCCGCCACCTACCCCGGCTACCGCTTCCCGGCAGAGGTGATCCGGCACGCGGGGGTGAGGCGGTCGAAGCCGAAGCTGTCCGGCGCGACGGCCCCGCGCAGCAGGCGGTCGGTCTGGCTCGCGACCTCCAGCCGCGCGGGATCGGCCAGGGGAGAGTTCAGGACGGCGAGGACGAGGAGCGTCTGCACTGCCGCACCGATGTTGGTCGGCTCCAAGAGCCGCATCTCCAGACGCATAGCCGCAATCGGGTAGGCGACGGCATGGACGGCGATCACCGCCAGCGCCGCCAGCCCGATCACCCGACCCTCGGTCAGCCCGCCCGCCCCGATCGCGCGCGCCAGCCCCCAGGCCGCGAGCGCCGCGAGGACCGGAAGCAGGAAGGAGGCGAACCGGGCCGAGAGGCGCAGCACGGCCGGCGGCCGCTCCCGCCCATCGCCGTGCACGGCGCTGATGAGCACGACGAGCCCCGCGGCGGTCACCTGCAGCAGGTAGGGCATCTCCTCACGGCGCCAGAGGATCTCCGGCCCGATCAAGGGCAAGGTGAGGAGGAAGGCCGTGGCCAAGCCGGCCAGCACCGGCGTCAGCCAGCCCTTCAGCACGAGCAGCAGGTTTCGCAGCCCGAGTGTCAGCCGCCATCCCGCGTCCGCCAAGTGGATCGCGGCGGCACCGAGGACCGCGGTGACCGGCAGGATGAAGGCGGCGCGCCCGCCCATCCGGTTCAGGGCATCGATGCCGATGCCGCGGAACAGCTCCGTGCCGATCCCGTAGATGATCCAGAAGCCGAGGACGAAGCAGCCGGCGAGGGCAAGTTGCAGGGCGGCGCGCCAAGCCGCCTCGAAGCAGTCGGGGTAGCGCGGCCACCACCGACGCCCAGCGTCCGCCGCTGCCACGAGCGCGCCGCCGACGAGGAGGATCACCACGAGGCCGAGCAGCAGGCGGTTGCTCGCGGGCGTCATCGTCGCCTCGCCGTGCTGCCGCAGGTCGTAGCCGCCGAGGAGCAGGATCAGCCCCGCCGCGGTGAGGGCCCAGGCTGCCAGAACCCGCCCGCGCAGGTGCCCGAGGCCGAGCAGCACGGTGGGGGGCAGCAGGGTCGCGAGCAGGACGAGCAGCCCGAAGCCCTTCGGGTTGGCCGCCACCCAGGGGCGTGGCGCATCCGGGTCCATCACCAGGAGTGACAGGGCGGCAAGCGCCAGGCCCTGTACCGCACCGAGGCCGAGCCGGACGGCGAGCACCGCCCTCGGAGCACCTTTCATCCTAGTCAGTCACCGACGGCGGGCAGGCCCGTGATGGGTGCATCGCCCCGAGCTGAAGTCTCAATATGCGAGGCTTCCCCGCGTCCAGCTCATCTCCGCGCTTCATCGAACCTCCCAAACTTCGCCGGACCACGCCGCGCGCTCCGCGCCCGTGCCTTTCGGGGCTTCAGGACGCCCTGACGGGCCAGAGCGCCACCTCGATCACGTCGGGCTCGACGGGCACGCTGTCGTCCCGGCTCCCCTCGAACTCCATCCAGGCGATCCGCACCTCCACCGTCTCGCTGGGGAGCAGGAAGAAGGGGCCGCACGGCAAGGGGTCGGGCAGCGAAGGGCTCGAGATCGCGAAACGCCGACCGGGAAAGCGCGCCCTGGCTGCCTCAACGCGCGTCCATGGCTTGCCGCTCATCGGCTCCGCCGGTGCGTGGTCCGGCTCGGCGTCGTGGATCGCAATGTGGACATGCTGCTGTAGGCAGTCGCCCGTGTAGACCACGAGACCAGTCGCCGGGACGAAGAGGCTGCGCGCCTCCATCTCGGGCGTGATCTCCACCGGTGGCCGGAAAGTCGGATCTTCCGGATCGGTGAGGTAGAACTGACCGTAGTCCGCCTGCCAGGCGAAGGTCGCCGAGCCCGTCAACGTCATGATCTTCTCCTCAGGTCGTGCGGGCGCGGCGACCGCGCCGTGGTCCGCGGCTGGCGCCAGCCCAACGTTGCGCGGCGCCGACGCGGCCGAACGTCGGCAGACCGTCATGCAGGGCGGACCGAGGCTCACGCAACCCGGCTAGACCCGCCCTGCCGCTCAACGCCTCGTGGCCTGGGCCGGTGTCGCGAAGCCGGCTTCGTCGGATAGGATCGCCTCTGAACGGGGGGATGGCATGTCGGACAGAGGTGCAGGCACGGAAGCCCTTCCCGGCCCGACACCGGGACGTCGCTCACGCGGCCCTGTGTCACGGAGTTGGAAGCTGGCGTTGGTCGTGCTGACGGTCGTCGGTTGGGCGCCGCTCGCCTCGGCCGTCGCGGGCGCCTTCGGCTGCACCCTGAACGAGGCCACGGCGCACCCCTGTATCGTCGCCGGCCACGACGTCGGGGAAACCCTCGCGGTGATGTTCGTCATGGCCTGGGCGGCGATCTTTGCCTTTCCCCTCATGCTCGCGAGCCTCGTCGGCTGGATCACCGTCTGGGCGCGCCGCGCGAGGCCCGCCTGATCGGGCCACGCCGGCGAGAACGGACGATGTGGCTACTCCTTCTGCAGCACGGGCACCGGCATTGGCGCCCTGCCATGCTGCCGTTGCTCCGGTTCTTGATCGGTGAGCAGCAACCCACCGAAGACGAGCATCAGGACCGCCCACCACTGCATGGCCAGTCCGCAGAACCGATGTGGTGCGGGTCCAACCGTCGCCGCCCCAGCCCGTACGTCCAGGACCTCTCTCGCTGATCGGCGGTTCAGCCATAGGCCAAGTGCGAGGGTCAGTCCTCCAGCGACCCCGAAGCCCGCTGCAAAGGGCCATGGCCCAACAGTGCCGAGCCCGGCTCCCGGAGCTCGCGCGAAGAATGCGATGATCAGCCCGATGACAATCGCACCGAAAGATCAGCACGCAGCGCCTCGCACGGTGTTCCCTCGCAGGCTAAGCCCTCCCAATGTGGAGCGCCGCCTGTGTCCTACTAGCTGTGGCTACCCCAGGCGACCTAGAATGCTCGCGTTGCGGTGGCGTGGATGGGACACGCGTCCCTCGGGTTCAGACCCATGGCTGGGCCTGTTGCAGGAGTTCGAGGATGGAACGGTAGACTGAACCTCCGCCGGTCAAGCCGATCTCGCATTCGGCCCGCAGCGACCCTACTGCGTCCCGGCCCACCCAGCGTCTGTGTCGGCATCAATCGGCTGGCAAAGTCGCCTGATGCACCGGCGCTTGTTCGATCGCAACGCTCAGTGCTGATCGCTATGCAGCTCTGGCCAGATCCACACCCAACTTCACGGTTTCTGAGTACCGAGCACGTTCGGACATCGTCCGAGAACTCGTCTTTTCATCGGCCACCGGCAGCATGTTCGAGTTCCTAGTCCGCACTAGGACCGGGATCTTGCGCCCAATCGTCACGTGGGCATTACCGCTGCCGACCACGGAAATGTCGGGAGGCGTAGGCTTGGCAACATCCCGGAAGGGGAACCTCAACACGAGGACCAGCATCCAGAGCAACGTATATCCTGCATACGCCGCGCAAATCGTAAGTGGCACCAAGCTCAGGTACTGCAGCACGCTCATTTCGACACCTCGACCACGAAGCTGACGGCAGCCCGGCTCGGGGTAAGGCGCCTCAGCGGGCCATCCCATGTTGTCAGGCTGATCCTTGAACACGCGCCCTCTTCGGTGCGTGTCCGAATTTGTTCGTGCATTCCTATAATTTGGATGATTCGAATAAGTGAAGCAAAATCGAAAAAAATGAACATTGCAAATGTTAAGACCGACTTTCGTTGCCAGTGGTCGGTAGACGCCCGCAGCAATCCTCGCCATCGCTTGCCAAAGTGCCGCATGACAAAACGCTCACTTGGCCGAGAGCGAACTGCGGCGGCACCTTAGATGGTGCTCCGGCAAGATCAGGCTGGAGATGGGGCCGTGCGGACCGCTCTCGTCATCGCCGTCGTGCTGCTGTTGCTGTTCCTCAGCCTCTCGCTAACGGACCACAGCCTGTTCCGGTGACGCGACTGGGTATAATCTAATCTGTCCTGCTTGGTGCACCAAGCAGGGGCGTGAGTGCAGGGTGTAAGCTTATCGTGTGGCTCGCCGAGGCCCGCATCGGCGCCGAGTTGAAGTCGGCTCAAGAGCGCATAGAGGTCACCGAGCACGGCAACCCCTCGCTCTCAAATACCAGGGGTTCAGCGAATAGGCCGGCCACGCCCTCCGAGATGGGCATTCCGTCTCAGCACGCTTCCGAGTTCAAGAAGCTGACCGAGGCCGGCGAGGAGCGCATCCGCGAGGAGGCGGTAAAGGCCACGTGCGCCCGGCTTCGGGCTCGCAAGGGCTACTGCTCGTAGCGGGCCTGGAAGCTCTGGACGACCCGCTCAAGGGGCTCCGCACGGGCCATTGGCTGCGCCGAGTAGGTGAAGACGATGCCTCGACCATTGGCGATGCAGCGTATGTCGTAGCGTCCACCTGCCTCGTCCTGGCCGCTGGCTTTTGCGGGATCGTCCTGCTCGCCGCGCAACGTGAGCTGGTTGTCTGTAAGGGCAGCGCGGGCCGCCTCGCGGCATCGCGGAATGTCGAGCACAGCGCGATACTCCAGGATGCGCGACACAACGCCGAGCGACCGCTCAACCTGCGCCAGCGCGGGTGTGATGGAGCAGAGCAGGATCAACGCCACGGAGGCAACTGAGCCACTTGTGCCGCGGGCGAAGTAGGGGGGAAGCGGGGACATGGGCCGAGACTAGCACCCGCGACGGTTGTCCGAACGGCGAGCGTGTCGCGTCTGTAGCATAGCATTTCCGCCTATCGCACCGGCGAGATTGAGACGGCCTTCGGCTATTCGACAACGCTCTTCCGCAGCCGCACCCCCGCACCACCACCATTCTTAGGGATGAACTCGACGCCAGCAGCTTCGAGGGCACTTTGCAGCGCTGCCAGAGTGCGTGGCTTTGTTGGACCAAGGCTGGTCTCGAAGCGCAGGACGGTCGAAGAATTAAGGCCTGCAAAGCTTGCCAATCTCTCTCTCTTCCACCCGAGTACCTCGCGCCCTGCCTGACACTGCTCAGGGGTCACGAGCTGCCCCCGCCTTCGTCAGCCTTACCCGCGGCCCTTCGCCGCTCTCGGCAAGGAACTCCACCCCAGCGGTTTCGAGCGCGGTGCGGAGCCTCCGTGCTGTTGCGGGCTTAGGATGGACCTGACCACGCTCAAAATCGTAAACGGTGTGCCACACGCAGGGAACTGACTGAGCTAGTTGGTTTACGCTCCAACCCAACAGTTGCCGGGCTGCCCGGCATTGCGCAGCAGTCATCGTCTACCGGAGCTCCCCGGGCAGAGCACCGCCGCACGGCCTCGCACGGATGCCGAGAAAAGGACAGTGACCGCCATTCAGTGCACTGTCGCATCGTATCAGCCTACTGCTGGCGGGGAAGACCCTTTTCGCAGCCTTCCCCCCGACCCTCGCGTCCGTGAACTCGACACCGGCGGTTTCCAACGTCTCTCGGAGCGCCTTCCAGGCGGCGCACAGCAGAGGCCTCTTCCCAGTCTCGACCCCATACCCATACCTCGCTGCGAGGCGTGACCAGAAGATCGCGCGCTGGTCTTACGCCCTAGGCGTACGTCCCCACTCACATCCGCTCCGACCAGGGGCCTGAGTTCATCGCGGACACCGAAAAGGGCGGGATCGCGGGCGTGGGGTCCACGACCGCCTACATCGAGGGTGGTAGCCCGTGGGAGAATGGATATGCTGAGAGCTTCAACGCCCGCCCCCGTGACGAGCTGCTGAATGGCTAGATCTTCACACTCTCGCGAAAACCGGTGTCCTGAACGAGGCCTGGCGGAAGCATTACAACACCCTCCGGCCCCACGCCTCCCTTGGCTACCGCCCGCCAGCGCCAGAGGTCGTCGGCCTCACCCTGCCAGCGCCCTCAGCGAGCAGCAGCGTCCTCATGTCTGCCCCTCATTAGACCCGGCCCACCCCGTGGGGGCTTGCTTGGGCCACCCCCTCGAAGCTCACCCGGGCATTGCGATTGTCGGTCGGACGGCACATCCCGCCCGTTCAGGCCAACGCGCTTGCTCATTACCGTTTGGATACTAAAATGGTCTGATGCCGACCGACGAGCCAGCGTCGAACGAACCACCCGGCTCGAGCGATCACACGCCTGAACCTGGCCTCCCCTTCAGAGGCGTTCTCATCGGTCTTCCTGTCAGCATCTCAATTTGGGCGTTACTCTGGGTCCTGTACCGCGCGTTCCTTGGCTAAGCCTCTGCGGGGCGGAATGGCACCTCGCCCGCTCTGGCCACCGCCTCAGCAACTGCCAGCCGTAGCGGCCGTTCCCCCTGTGGACCGGTTAGGGAGACGGGCAGTGGTCATAGCGCATTTGCCAAGCACCGCCTTTGGGGTGCGGATCAAATCGCGGCTTGGTCTTCGTTTGCCGCGGTATGCGCCTCGCCTCCCGCGGGTCTTTGCCTTTGCTTTACTCGCCACATCTTCTGCTGCTGGCTGGTACGGCGTCCTAAGCCTGTTCTAATCAGCTGGGCGCGGCCCTTGCAGTAACGCTCACTTTTACCTCAGCTCGCGCCCAGCCCGGCCAGCCGCCTGAGGCACTTAGAGTCCATCCGGGATCATGTTGTTGTCTGACATAGCTTTCGGAGCATAAGGCGAACGGAGGCCCAGCGGAGGAAGGCGAGTGCGGAGCGGTTGAGGCACTCCCAGTCTTTCGCAAGGCGGCGGCAGCGGTTGAGCCAGGCAATGGTGCGTTCCACGATCCAGCGCTTGGGCAGCACGACGAAGCGGTGCAGGTCGGATCGCTTGACGATCTCCACATTGATCTGACGGCAGGCGGCCTGCAGCCCGGTTCGGAACTTGGGGCCGGCATAGCCGCTGTCCGCGTAGAGCCGCAGCAGGAAGGGGTAGAGACCGAACAGGGCTCCCATCAGCAGCACGCCCCCGTCGCGGTCCTGCACGTCGGCGGCGTGGATGATCGCCTGCATCAGCAGGCCTTGGGTGTCGACCAGGACGTGCCGCTTCTTGCCCTTGATCTGCTTGCCTGCATCGTAGCCCGGCGGATCGATATGGCGCCCCCTTTTTCGGCGCTCTTGACGCTCTGGCTGTCGATGATCGCCGCTGTCGGGCTGGCCTCACGTCCGGCTTTCTCCCGGCACAGCACGTAAAGCGCGTGGTGGATGCGGGCGAGTGTGCCGTCCCAGTCCCACCGGCGCAGGTAGTCGTTCACCGTGCTTCGTGGAGGCAGGTCTTTCGGCAGCGCCGCCCACTGGCAGCCAGTGGAGAGGATGTACATCACCCCATCCACCACCGCCCGCACCTCCACCGTCCGCCTGTTGCCCCCGCGCTTGGCCGGTGGGATCAGCGGGCCGATGAGCGCCCACTCCTCATCCGTCAGGTCGCTCGGGTAGCGCAGCTTGCTGCGGTCATACCGAGCCCGGTTCTCCTGCGTCCACATGCAGGCATCTCAGCCAAAACCCGCTACCTGGCGCCAATCACATCCGATTCAAATCCCCGTCCATGTTCCCGGACAGACACTTAGAGCCCGCTTCATAACGGCTGAGGGGGCAGGCGCTCGCGCAGTCTCGATCTTCTGCAATCGGTTCAGCAGGGCGCGTGGCATCGGTAGTACTCCTCGACCATCGCGACGATCTGCGCCTGGCTCGCCGTGTCCGCCCAGGTCTGGATCTGTTCCATCACCTCTGACGCCTGCGCAAGATCGCGCGCCAGCAGCCAGTCCAGATCTTCGTCGGAGATGCCCCGCAACGTATCGGCGGCCAGCGGGTTATGGAGATTGCTCGACCGATCGAACACCTCCAGCGCGCTCTCCGGCCATTCCTGCACTGGCCTTCCGCGCCAGGACAACCATTCCTCCCGGTGACGCAACATCACAGCCTTCGCGTTGCCTCCGTCGAGCTTCTGCAGGCGGCGATGTAGGTCCCGGATCACGCGTGCCCAGCCCCCCGCGTGCCGCCATTCCGCTGCGTCACGAACTGGACGAGCAGCACTCGATCCCCGGCCGGGTAGCGCGCCCGCATCTCAGCTGCTCAGGACGGCCACGCAGCCTCGGCCAGCCCCTCGGGCGGGGCCTCGACGTGGATGGTCTGCCCGGGTGCTTGGATGGAACCCTCCAGTCGCTCCAGCCGCGTCACCAGTGTGCGGAGCATGGGCGCCCCTCCTCCCTGGCGATGACGATCATCGCCTCCAGCTCCGCGTCCGGCAGCCAGGCCACCAGGTCTGCGCCGGGTGGCGGCAGCGGTCGGCCGAAATCCTCGCAGATGAAGCCGACCAGGGCTTCGTCAGGCCAGCGGTCCAACGGCCCCACCCCAGCCAAGCACGCCAGACGCCGCCGCGCTTCTCCTCCAGCCGTGCCAGGCGTCCGCTTAGCCCGCGCATCGGCGTAGCTGCTCCGCCAACTCCGGCGCCAGCGTGTCGAGGTTGTCCGGCACCACCCCATGCGCTGCCAGGATGCCGCGGACCATCCAGTCCAGATCTTCCTTGGGAAGCGTCTTCAAGTAATCCCTGGCCGCGCGCTCAGACGTGCCCAGAGTGTGTAAGAACGCCTCCATCGCCTCCTCCGGCCAGCGTCGCAGAGGCATCGCCTGCCACGACGTCCAGGGCAGAGGGGCAGGGGCCGTGCCCGCCGCTTCACCCTCCAGCCGCGATACAGGCGGGTCCAGCCTCATCGCCATGTCACACCTCCGCGTTCACCACGCACACCAACATCATCCGATCTCGCTTCGGGGTGCGCGCGTGGCCTCCTCCCGGGCCGAATTAGCCCAACTCCTGGGGACACCAGTTCGGATAAACAACGGCCGACACCCAGAACCGAGACGCACCAGGGTGTCGCCCCCCAGGTGGCGAGGGCAGCCAGCTTCAGCCCCTTCGGCACCACGACGATGCGGACAGGCTCGGGCGGCGCTAGGGCGGCCTCCAGCCGGGTCAGGCGCGTCTCAAGCCGCATGGGCCACGCCTCCCCTCTTAGGCACCACCACCGCCAGCGCGTGCCGCGGCACCATCGCCAGCGCCGCCGCCGTCCACGCCGTCAGGGGGGCGCCGCGCAGACCGGGAGGATGGAGGAGCACCCGCACCTCTCCGGGGCCGGACAAACCGACCAGCCTCCAGCCGTGGCAGGCGGGGCGCTAGGGCGCGGCGCGTCACCGGCTGCCCCCCGTTGGCCTGCGCGGCCTCCAGAGCGGCGAGCCGCGCCTCCAACTCGGCGGTCCCGACCGCCCTGCGATGCGTCTCCACGATCGTCGCTGGAGCCGCCCCCTCGTCCGGCGTTACCTCGCCAGACGCGACGGCCTCCACGATCGCGGAGGTGGCCTTCGTCACATCGGACGGGTTTTCCAGCCTCGGCAGTTCTAGCGTTACCGCACGACCTTTCCGGACGGGCCAGAGCCGATGCAGCAGGATCTCGCTGGCCCGGAGGTCGCCTTCCTTTGCCTGCTCCACCACCTTGCGAGCACCTCCTCGGCACCCTCTAGGCCGATGGCGTCGAGGGCCAGCAGGGCAGCGTGGCTCGCACCCTTCGGCTTGCCGGCCGGGTTCCCCGACTGCCCGGGCTAGAAACGGCCCCGGACCTGCTCTTCGCCGGAATTTTCAGAAGCCACTGCCAGCACCTCCAAGTCCGCGCTGGGACCAAACTACGCTAAGACGATTGAACGTTTATCTCGTCGTCACCATCCCCTCCCGAGAGGGCGTGCCTGGACCTGGGCCGCTGCTTAGCCCTGAGGGCGCCAGGGCTCCTCGCGGAGGCGCTGCTTCATTAAGGTTTCGACCTCCCGCACACGCATGTTGAAGCCTTCCAGCTTCTCGTAAAGCATCGCCTGTTCCTGGAGGGCGGCATCCAACGCGCAGCGTACTTAGTAAAGCTGGATGAGTATGGCGACACCCGCGACGCTGATCAGCAAGTTGGCCCAGCCCATAGAGGCTCTCCCAGTCTGCCACCGCAACCTTAGCCGGGTTCGCTGTCTGTCGCTCCTCCCCGAAGGCTGCGGCGTGTGCCTGCAGTCGATCATCCCGAGTCTGTAAGTGCAGGACGTCTCTGACACTCAGGCGATGGGACTTCGTCATAGGGGCAGCACCTTCGCGCGGATCAGTTCAGGGGGTGGGGTCTCGGCAGGAGGAGGCGCGCCGCCGCGCGGCGGCTCCCACACGTAGGGAGGGCCGGCTTCCGCCTGCATCCCGGCCGCAGCCTCCCCTGCCAAGTCGGTGGCGGAGGCGGCTAGGCGTTGGCGGTGGCGACGGACTGCATCGCGCCGGCGTTGCCCGCATTTCCAAAGAGCGTGGCAAGGGGGCAGCCCTGTCCGTTCAACAGGCTCGCGCTTGTGTTGCCGAAGTTCTGAGCCGCTGAGGCCGAGCCCGCCGCGCTGTTCTGCGCCATCGTCCCGAGCCCGGCGAGGCGGCTGTACCAGTTGCCGTAGTCCTGCGCCGCGATGCCCTGCGCGCGGTCCTGGAGGGCTGCGAGCGTTGCACCGGAACGGAAACCCCCACGCGCTGCAGCTGATTGCTCGACCGCCCGGCGGCCCTCATCCTGCGCGAACGCGTATCCGGGCGACTGCTGGTAGCTGGCCCCCACCGCATTGACGAGATTGGCGAGGGTAGAGGGGCCGATGTCCCGGAAGGGGGCGAGATCCGTCCGGCCCTGGTTATACATGCTCTGGAGTTGGGTCAGGGCGGCGGCATTGCTGTCGGTGACAGCAGCGGCGCCCTGTGCTGCCGCTCTACGCTGGGCGTCGGCCGCGTCCTCCGCGGCATTGGTCTGGAGGAATGTGGTGCCAGCGAGACCGCCGCAGGCACAGCCACTTTGGCGACGTTCCCCCAGTTGATGTCGCTTAAGAAGTCGGTCAGAGCCATGCACTTAACCCCGATCCGTCAGCCGCAGGCGAAGACCGTAGTGTCCTAGAGAGCTCATATAAAATGGCGTGGCACGGCACGATGACGGAGCGAAAGGAAAAGCCCGCGACACTTTGCCCCGAGCCCTGTTTTCTGGCTCGTGCTACCGCGATAGCGGTGCACTAGGTAAAATCGGCCTGCTCGGCTTACGTTTAGATTCAGCCATGGCGTGCTCCGCGCGACAGCCAAGGTCTCCTTCTAAGGCTGCCACGAGAGGTTATCAGCATGACGGAGCCCGACCCGCAGCGCACGCGCTTGCCTTTGCCCGCGGCGATTCTGGTGATTGCGGGCCTGTCGCTCTTAAGCTGGTGGTTGATCGTGAAGCTGAGCGGCCTTCTCTGGGGTGCGCTCACGCAGCCCGATCGACCAGCGATGTAGCGCCCGTGAGCTGACGAGCGAAGAGCTTCAACCAGCCTTCAACCAGCCCAGAACACTGGGCTTCCTTTGCGAAGAACTGCTCGATCCCCATAGGGCCATGTCGCCGCGTAAGACGCTCAGAAGAACGGGGAGCTGGTCGATCCGCGCCGAGCGGATCAAACGTCCCAGCCGAGTGACCTCTGCGCCCGGCAGGACGCCATCCGCGAAGGTGGTCCGCAGCATCCACAGCGAGAAGGTGCGCCCATCCAGCCCCGGCTGCAGCTGATGCTGGAGAGTTGGACCACGACTTTCGAGCCGGAGGGCCAGCGCAGCGACGATCAGAAGGGGGAGTGTCAGGACGAGCCCCACTGAGGCGGTCAGTAGGTCTGCAACCCGCAGGAGGAGAGATCCCCTGCGAAGTTGGCGGGCTCCTGGTGAGCTGAGAAGTGGCGCTGCGCATTCCTGGTCGGCAGGCAGGAGCGCCTCCTCGGGAACCGGCACCGAAAGGGCATTCTGCTGCATGGGTCAGGTCCAGGGGAGCGGGACGCCAATGAAGCTGAGCAATTCACTGGCTAGTAATCACCGCATAACACAGTCCCAGCATCCCGTGAGTGGAGAAATCGTCGCGTGTGTTGAAATGGCGCGACCGCGGGTTGAACGAATGAGAAAAATTCTATCCGCAGTTGAGGTAATCATCATTTGTTGGTTCTGATCGAGGTTTGCGCACCCGTTCGCGCTTGATCGCCTGCACTGATGTTCAGAACAGCCCGCGGATGATGATGCCAAGGAGTGCCAACCTTTCGCACTGGACGCACCAAAATTCTCATCATTCCCGCTCAACACAACCGAGAAGTTAAGTAAGAGCGAACCGCTACAACGATCTCGCGATCTGCGCTGAGCTAACCCTTCAGCTACGTCTGTATGATTTACAATCCAGTAACAGAGCTGAATCGGATCGCGACAAGATCTTGATCCAGAACATAAATGTGCATGGCCTGATGGTTGCAAACGTTTCGGGAGCGGCGCCTGGATCAACGGGCTGTCGTAATTCCATTGAGGGAAAGACAATGCTCAGGAAGGCTTTACTGGGAGGGGTTTTCGCTAGCCTGGCTTTCGCCGGGGGAGCGCAGGCCGCGGCAATCATTCTGGGGGCTACCACTGGCGGCGGCCCGCTGGCTGGCTCGACGCGGGAAAACTTCGATGGCCTGGCGGCGAACGGTGGGACGACAGCAACCGGCATTGACGTGTCGTTCACGCCGGATGGGGCAGCCGTTACGGGATCGTCGTCCGGGTTCTACGCAGCGCCGTTCCTGTCCGGAAACAATGGGGATGGGTTTGGCGCAGGCGGTTCGAACCAAGCCCTCGGGGTTGACGCGACGACTTATCTCACGTCCGGCAATACATCGAATAACGGTGGCAACGGCGGAACGGCCACTCTGGCTTTCAGCATGTCTCAGGCTTACTTTGGCATCCTCTGGGGCTCGGTTGACACCTACAACACGCTCACGTTTCTGAACGATGGTATCGTGACTGGCACGATCACTGGCAGCGACGTGATCAACCCGGCGAATGGGAACCAGGGCCTCGGCGGCACGGCATACGTCAACATCTACGTGCAGGGCGGCTATGACCAAGTCGTCCTTACTTCGACGCAGTATGCGTTCGAGGTGGACAACGTTGCCTACGCAGTTCCGGAGCCGACCACTCTTGCTCTTTTCGGCGCAGGCCTGCTGGGCCTTGGTCTCGCACGGCGTCGTCGCAGCAAGGCGTCCGAGCAAGCTGTCGCCTGAGCGACTTGCCCGCACTCTTCGTGGGTGCGGGCTTCTTTCGAAACGCCCAGCTCGTTCAGACGGCTGGGCGGCCTTCTTTCTTTGTGCGGCTGAATTCAAACCTGTGGCCTTACCCTACCTCATCACAACCAGTACCGTCTTGGCAGCATTGGTGATGCTGTTGCTGGCACTGTTCTGACGCGGCCTCGTTGACGGGCAAGAACCTCATAACGCCTCAATCCTCCGCAGCATCATCCGCATCCTTGCGGCCGACATCCCAGCCGCTCCGCAACGGCGGGTGTACGCCCGGAGCCTGACACGCTGCCGGGCTTTGTCTTTTGTGGTGCTGAGTTGATCTCCCCCACAACCGGCATGGCGTGTTCATCTCAGCCGGTCACGCTCTAGGACGTTCGTTACGTCTGCCGAAGCGATAAAGAGATGACGCTCCAAGAAGTCGAGGTCTGGGTCGCCCAAGCGGAGATGCAGGCCGCTGAGCAGAAGGCGTTGGTCGAACAGCTTGAGCGCGATGGCCCAGCGTGGTTGGCGCCGGTTGCTCGCACCACCCTGGCGCAACTTCGCCGCATCGCGTTGAGGCGGGCCGACGAGATGGTTCGAATGCGCGCAGGCCTCGTCACAGGGGCAAGCCTGCTGTGACGTCAGGCGGTCTTGCCCGATAGCCGTGGGTTTCGTGTTCGATCTCGGCCCGTTCAAGCGCCTGTCTCCGCCTGGCGTATCGCTCACCGACAGCCCGCCAGGGCTAACGCGCGGCCGAGGCCTGCCCTTCGGGGCAAGTTTGAGGCGATTGAGGGAAGCGGGGACAAAGAGGGGCCCAGCGAGCGAACTCGCCGGGCCTAGAGTTTCCAAGGAGAACACCGATGGTGTTGGTGTCTGATGCGGAACGAACCGACGGTGTTCGTAGTTGCGTGACGTTCGCAAGATCGTGGCCCGGTGCCTTTCGGGCTGCCAGACGCCTCTCGCCACGGAGGGTCAATGCTACAGGCTGAGCGCCACAACAACGCCGATCGCAGCGCATATCGCTGCCGCAAAGAGCACGATCATCGTAAGGCTCGATAGGTTCCGCACAGGCGCCTCGACGTCTCTGACGCAGCTGGGAAAAGAAGGCCCGGCGAGTGAGCCCGCCGGGCCAAGGTGTCTTCTTCGGAGCAACAGCACCGATGACGTGGTGCTAGTTGAGGAACGAACGGCCGTCCGCTGAAGTTGCGTGTCGGTCGCAGCTGCTGGGTTCACAAGAAGTGGGGCGACGGCGAGGGGATGGCCGCCAGCCCTGACCAGCCTGCCCGTTAGGGGGACGAACAGGCGACTGCCCGCTAAGCTGGCGTCCCGGGCTTCAAGCCCATTCACAGTTGCCGCTCTGGAAGCCGCTCGTGTCGTGTTCATCGCCGAGAACGGCGCCGGGGGGGGAGGCTATGAGGCTGGTGTGTCTTCCCAGGATTGCGGCTAGCCTTCGGACCATGCGCCAGATCGCCTTCATTACCGTTCTTCTCGCTACGGCCGTTCCTACCGCTGTTCCTGCTCAGCCAGCCGCGCCGCCCTGCGGCTTCTCGCCTCGCGACTGGTGCCCATCGCCTGCGGGAGACCCGTGCGGGCAGCACCGGTCGGAGGCTGCATGCCGAGCAGATCCCCGCTGCGTCGGCCTGCCTTATCGAGGGGAGAGCGTGGTGGCATGCAGGGCTACCGGCCGAGGCTTCTCCTCGAACTGCCCTGCTGTGGGTTGCGTCAGCGCAGGGCAGCGATGACAGCGGCAGGCGTCGAGATCAGCTCGGACAAGGGCGGGGGCTAGAGTGGATCTGCGAAAAGATCGATTAGGTCCGGATCCGATCTGATATGGTGCAGCGGCACGCCGTCCGGCTGCACCGATGTGGAGATACCGAAGGATGATGTTTGTTCGGCTCCTCGGCATTTCAGCTGTCTTGCTCGCTACGGGCGCTCTACTGCCCGACGGGGCGAGAGCGCAGGATGCTGGCGCTCCGTGTGGGCGCGACCAATATGGGCGACCCAACGCCTGTGTCCGACCCGATGCATCGTCCAACCTGGAAGCTGCCTGTATGACCACAGGACGGCTTGAGAACTGCATCCCGTACCATCGAAACGCCTGCGAGATCCGTGGCTTTCAGCAAGCCTGCCAGCTCTACAACATGGGACGGAACTGCTATGGCGGCGACCCAAATGTCTGCAATCGCTATGTGTCGCTTCTGAGAGCGAACACAGCCTGTTCTCTCAACCGCGATCAAGGTGCCTGTGCTTGGCTCCAGCAGCAGCGGTTTTGAGGTGCTCGCCGCCGGTGAGGTTTGAGGACTTTACCGCCTTTGAAGCTGTCGGCGTGGATGTCATCGCCGAGAACGTCAATGGTGCTGAGGAACGCTTGCAGAAGATCGCTGGCGCTCCATGACCCCCAATCAATTGCGTGTCGCACGCGCACTGCTCCGCCTGTCTCGGGCGCAGCTACGCCTGCTAGCCAAAGTCTCGGAGAGCACGATCGCGAAGATTGAGAAGGATCCTGGCGCCGTCACTCCACAGAAGATCATCGCCATCCGCACTGCGCTTGAGGCAGCTGGTGTCGAATTCTTAGAGGATGATTCGAGCGGCTTGGGCGTGCGGCTGAAGAAAGCACACAGCGCCCTATGACGCCGGATCAGTGCCGTGCCGCGCGAATACTGTTGGGCTGGTCGCTCATCCGTCTGAGCAATCGTGCTGACGTATCGGCAACATTGCTCGGGGCTTCTGAGACAAAGGAGAAGCCACTTACCGCCGCGAGGCGCGATGCTCTGCAGGATGCTCTCGAAGCTGCTGGCGTCGAGTTCAGGGATGGCGAGGAGCCCGGCATCCGGCTGCGAAGGCTCAGCTCATGACGCCCGAACAGTGCCGCGCTGCCCGTCTCCTACTAGGCTGGACCGAGCGGGAACTGGGTGAGCGGGCGGGCCGGGCGGCGGGGACGATTATCTCCTTTGAACTGGGCCGTGGTCTTGCTCGGCCAGCAACAATCAGGGCTGTGCGTGGCACCCTACAGGCCGCTGGGGTCGAGTTCGTCGCGGAGAGTGGCGAGGGACCACGGGTGCGTCTTAGGCCCATGGTGGAGTGACCATGCCCGCTTCCCATCCGTCCGCACACCGCCTAGTCATTGTGGCCGCCGGAAGCTGCATTGAGATCGTGCGTGGCGGCGCCCGGATGCCCTTACTGGGGGAGTATGCCGGGCGGATTGCCGCCGAGCACGGCCGGCTGGCAACCGTCAGTGCTGAGGCTGCTGATGCGTTCCTGACTGGTGTCATAGCGGGGCTCAAGTACGCGCACGCGGAGTGGACGGCGGATCTGGACCGGCTACAGAGGGAGGTGAGGGACCAAGCTCTTCCAGCCCCTCCGATTGCCGCGCCGGCGGTGGCCGTACCTCCTTCACCTCTCCCCCAGCGTAGTGAAAGCCTGGCTGAGGCGGCAGCAGCGTTTACCGCCCGCAAAAGAGCAGAAAGAAGCCGAGGATAAGGCTTGGTAGAGGTTCTCGCCCCGATTGACGCCTAGCCTGGAGGACGATTGCCAACCTCACCCGCGCGACCCACTGGCCTGGCACGGACGCGACCCTGTCGCCGCGCGCCTTCTACAACGTCCGCGACGGTCAACGCTGGCGGTCGGACGCCGAGGGTTGCAGCCGCACCGCCTGCCACCCGCCGCCCTCCTGCGTCCCGCTCCGGGAGACCGGGCCCGAGTGTCGGCAGACACCCACGGACCACCCGGAGGGTAGATGCGCCACCTCATCGAGAGCGAACTGGCGAAGATCTCCGCGTTGGCCCGAACACGCCAGCCAGGAGCCGGCGTTAAGGGCGGGGTTGTTGTGGGTTATGCTGTTCGGCTCGCCCCATACCTTCTAGTAGGGTCCAATTGTTGAGCGAGGACCTTGGAAGGGCTGACGCGAGAAGTAATGCGACACCTGGGTACATATCAGTACAATCCTTTAGAAGGTTCTCGACTTCTCTGCGGTGCAGCAACCAGCAGTTTCCACATCCTAACCGGACAAAGCAGTAAGCCTCGACCCGCTCGACTTCATCTCGCGGAACATTCCACGCGGAAGGTTTCAGCGTCGTCTTGACAGCCAAGGCGATCTTTCGCCCGTGGACATGAGCCCAGACCTTGTTCTTCGCCTTCGTATCCTTTCCGGCGTTGAGTTCGTGCCCAAGACGGGCAAGATGAAATGTCACGAGCCCAAGCCCACCTTGGATCGTCGTGCGCTTCTCTGCCTGAAAGGCGTACTCAATTGTGCCCGGTTCTTTCCCACGTCCGCGTGGGCGTAGAAATTGGCTGCGCAGGGAGCGGCATCGCTCCTTCGACGCAGCAAAGCTTCGTACCATTCACTCCCCCCCAGAATGCTCAATCGATCTGGATCAAACCCTTCCATTCGAGCGCAGATCGGCCTAACCAGCTTCGCGCTGCGACAGCGCGCGGGAGCAGCAGTGCAGAATACATACCAAGCCAATATGTTACGATAATACAACATTTTATTGTTAGTCGTACAGATCGGGGGCGTCGTGTTGTTAAAGTTTCTGACGGAGAAGCCAGCATCTGGAGCAGACGTGACCGGTCGTTAGGCTCGCAATGAACCGGGCTGATGGTTGCGGCCGCAGGGGTGCATTGAACCGACTACCACGGTGCCCAACAAGCGCGAGCACCGCAGCAGTCGAGTTGCGGCTCAAGCAGCCGGCGTGTCGCTCTTCCGACGGCGCACAAAGCCGAGCCCAAGTAGTCCAGCACCAAACAGCGCCAGAGTTGCAGGCTCCGGCACCGCAGTAATCGCGACCCCATCCAGGAGCACGTCCTTGGCAGGCGTAAGCCCAGACGTAAAGTGGAAGTTCAGTCGGTAGTTGTCGTCACTATTGACCGTGAAGTTGTAGGAGTAAGGTGTCCAAGTGCCGACCGGAACGCCAGTCGAGTTGCCACTATTCCCAGTGGTGTCGAGAACGTTCAAACCAACAGAGTTCTCCAGAGTAAAGTTGAACGGGTTTGCAGCGCCAGATGCCGTCGCCCAGAGAGCAAACGAAAGACTATAGAATACACCGGCCTTGAGCGACACCGACTGGAAGAGATCCTCGACCGCTTGGTCATCCACGAAGAACGCAGCATGCGTTCCATCATAGTTTGCGACGTTGTCGCCGTAACCCGTCGAATTAGTGCCGCCAGTCTCGATGACTGTGATCCCAATTCCGGGGGTCACGCCGCTTCCAGTAGTCGTCCAGCCATTAAGGCCGTTCTCGAAGCTTCCGTTCGTCACGATTGCTGCAGACGCGCTCACAGCGAACACCAGTGAGGTCGCGAGTGCTGTTGTACCAAGAAGAACTCGAAGCATCGCTTGTCTCCGCATTGCAGCCCAATGCTGCGAACATGAGATTGCAAGACCATTGCCAGAGACATTCTCGCCATTAAATCAAGCAGTTAGCGAATGATATCTTTCACGCCAAAGGTCGTTGTAAAGTTTATCATCAATCTTGAATGGGCTGAGTTAACAAGGATCGCCATGGCTCATAGCCCACAACGACGGATGGCAGGTCGGGCAGTTGGGGAAGCAGAGGGGTGGAGCGACCCGCTTGGCATCGCGGGCACCGGAGAGACAGGACCGGGAGAACGTCTGACCCCTGCCCAGTGCCGTGCAGCACGGGCCTTGCTTGGGTGGTCCGTCGAGCGTCTGGCCAAGGCTGTTCCCTGCAGGCGCGATACGGTGGAGTACTTCGAGAGCGGATCGGGCCGGCCTCGTCCGTCTACAGCAGGGCGCCTCAGAGCCGCCTTCGAGACTGCTGGCGTGGAGTTCACAGATGAGGAGGAGGCAGGTGTGCGCCTGAGGACAGCACCGTGATCGAGCGCCTCTCCGTCTGCGAATACAGAGCACTGATCACCATGGCGACCTGCCCCCACAGTTTTGCACTGAAGGCGCAGCTTGGACGAGGCGTCGGCGAGACAACGTTGAACAACCTCGTCAATCGCGGGCTAGCTATGATCGGTGCTTCTCCAGAGCAACCGGGCTCTCCGGGATGGGCGATCGCCCCATTAGGTCGCCAGGCACTCGATACCGCAAAAACGGTTTCGAAACGGAGCTTGGGCAACGACGCCAGATCGTTGATGCAAATCCAACGTCAACCGGCGCCGACGCCGCCCTGCACGACGTTCCGTGAGACCGGGCCGGGGCGTCGGCGGCCGGTGGGGGCTGATTGACGCATGAGTGGAAGGCTTTACGCAACCAGGCGAAGGCACACCAAAGGCAGCGGCCTAGGGCATCGTCAGCGGGAGATCCTGACGGCCCTGCACCGACTGGCTGCGGAACGCGGGACCGCCATCTCGGGCAAAGGCTTCACGCTCGCGGCGATCCTGGATGCTGTGAGTGCGGAGCGTCAGCGCGCTGGGAGGCACCGGCAAGAACGCGACCAGCGCCTCGCCACGCTTACCCTGTCCTTTCAGTTGAGCCCTGCTCGGGTTCTCCTGCTACTGGAGGAGCGCGGTCTGGTCTGGCGGCATTCGCAGCGGGGCACCGGCATGATGGCGGGCCTGACAGAGAAGGGGCGGGCGCTCGCCCTACAGCAGCAGGGCTACCAGCCGGGCGAGACGGGCGGTCAGGCGCAGCAAGCGCCCGACCCGACGCCAGCCGGCTAGGTCGGCAGCATCGGCCAGGAGCGAGAGGGCTTTCGCGACGAGCGCGGCGGCGGCTGTGTGTTCCATCCGCGAGGGTCTGCCATGGGTGGCAAGAATTCCCGCTGCACGGAGCATTCCCCGGCTCCAACCGTGTACCAGTGATCTGTTGTGCACCTGAGTGCACACCTCAGCCGGTTGGGCAGCCCGGCTTTGACGCCGTGACTTATCCTCGGCAGGCTCGTGGGCGAGGGAGGAAGAGCCCACGTCGGCTGAGCTGAAATCGCTGGTAAGGGTTGGAAAGTCCTGCGTGGCGGCGGCGACGCGATGGCGGACCGATCTTATAGCCCCCCGGCTGAGCCCCTTCCCGAAGAGCCGTCCAACTCCTCCTGGTGGCGTCTGGCGCTCCGTCGTGGCGATGGGCGGCCAGCACCGCTTCATGGTGTTTGCCCAGGTCCAGGAGGGCCGAGAAAACTTCAAAGCCTGCTTGGCTGTGGAACGCGAGGACGTGTGGCAGGTCCTCGTCCGGCTAGAGTTCCATGGGAGCCACCCTATACTGCACGTTCACGACTGGTGCGGCCCAACCGAACCACCGCCAAGCGGGCGGTCCTTCGATGCTCCTAACCGCCGTCCCGGCGCTCGGTCACGGCATCGGCAGACCCAAACCCTGAGCCGCGCCAGCTTCTGGAAGCTCGCATTGGCCCGGTTCCGGGTGATACCCTACGGCTCCGAACAGGAGGATTTGCTGTGACCCCGGGCGAGCTGCGGGACGCGCTCTGCTCAATATTCTGCGGAGACCTCACCGTGCGCGAGGTCCCAGCCGGATTGGCAGTCAGCGCCATGTTCGAAGGGGCGGATGGGGACCGGCTTGGCTGCCTGGTTGAGCAGCACGGGCTCGGCTGGGGCCTGTCGGATGATGGCGCCTTCCTCGGCGATCTCGAAGGCTATGGCGTGGATGTGCGGAAGGGTGGTCGCGCTGACTTCCTGGCGCGCGCGCTACGGCCGGCCGGGGCGCGGGTTGATCCCGACACTCTGCAGATCGTGGCTGACCTGGAGGGAGAGCCGTCCGCGGGCGATATTCTGGCCTTCCTGGCAGCCCTGTCGCGCGCTCAGGACGTGGCGTTCTGGACCAAGGAGCGGGTCCGCAGCACGTTCAAGGAGGACGCCACGCGGGCGCTGCGTGAGGTGCTGGGCGAAGCAGCCGACCTCCAGGGTTCCACGGCGGTTGATGCGCGTTTGGCCGAGATCCCGGCCGACCTCGTGATCCGTCCGCGGGGCAGCGGGGAGGGAGGCGCCGTCACGGCCGTATTCCTGGTCCAGGCGCTCGACGCGCTACAGGAGGCGTTGCTGCTGGCTCTCGAACTGCGCGCACAGCAGCGTCGGGATGTTCGCGTGGCCGCGATGATCGAAGACAACTCGGTCAACATGAGCGCGGCAAAGGCAGTGCGCGCTGTGAACCGGATCGACGCCGTGGCCTTCTTCCGGAACGACGAGAAGGAAGCGGCTTTCAAGATCGCTAGGACCGCTATCCCGAACCTTGCTGTCGCAGCTTGACTGCCGCTGCGAAGGTGCAGATGCCCGGCTGGCCGCCCCTGCTGAATGAGAGCCTGGCCGCCGCCTACTGCGGGCAGCTCTCCACCGGGACCTTCCGCACGGTCGTCGTGCCAGAGGTCCCGCCCGTGCCCCTGTCTGAGCGGCGGGTGGCCTGGGCCCGGGAGGATCTGGACCGGTGGATTGCCCGGCGGCGGGGTGTCATGCCAGCGTCGGGGGAACGGAACCCATGGGATGAGCCGTGACCCTGATCCGCCTCCGCGTATGAGGAATGTAAGAGCCCTGCCCTCACCGGCGGGGCTTTGTCATTAGCGACATGGACGAAGCACCTTCAGGCCCTCGATGGCTCTCTGCAGAAGCAGCGGCGGCCTATCTCAGTCTTCCCATCGATGGCTTCCGCCGGCTGGTACGAGGTAATCGCATCCCTCAACCATCTCGCGTCCTCGGAGGTAGATTTCCCCGGTGGGATCGCCTGGGGCTGGACGCGCACATGCTTGGGCAGGAGTACTCCGCCATCGATGCTGAAGCAGCGGTGGCCCGGGTGGCGGAGGAGATCCGCAATGCCTCGTCACGCCGCAACAAGCTGTCAACGCCGACCGGATCCTCCTCAGAAGTGCCGAAGTAAATTTCCCCAGGTGATGGGTGGTCAGGTGGCGTTCGGCTCTGCAGGTCGGGCCTTGGGAGGTCTGCCTCGCCGGCGCGGCGGTACCTGGGAGAGCGCCGCGGCTGGGATACGCATGGCGTCGGGCACGAGGTCGACGTGCTGGCGCAGGCGGTAGCTCGAGCCCTCGATCTGGACGACCACGGCGTGGTGCAGCAGCCGGTCTAGCAAGGCGGTGGCGACGACGGGGTCGCCGAACACCTCGCCCCATTCGGCAAAGCCCCGGTTGGAGGTCAGGATCATGGCGCCGCGCTCGTAGCGGGCGTTGACCAGCTGGAAGAACAGGTTGCCGTTGCCGGAGGTGATCGGCAGGTAGCCGATCTCGTCGACGATGAGCAGCGAGGCCCGGCACAGGAACCGGATGCGCTCGCGCAGGCTCCCCTCCCGCTCGGCCCTGGCCAGCGAGGCGACGATGTCGGCGAGGGAGGCGAAGTAGACGCTGTGACCGGCCCGAACTGCCTCGACACCGAGGGCGACCGCCAGGTGGCTCTTGCCGGTCCCAGGCGGGCCGAGGAGATGCACCACTTCGTGCCGGCGGATGAAGTCGAGTTCGGCCAGGGCCAGGATGCGGTTGCGGTCGAGGGATGGCTGGAACGAGAAGTCGAAGCTCGCCAGCGTCTTGACCACGCCGAGGCGCGCCATCTGCAGCGCCGCCTTGATGCGGCGCCCCTCGCGCAGGGTCAGCTCCTCGGCAAGCAAGGAATCGACCGCCTCCAGCGTGCCGATCTCCCCGCGCTCGACCTGGCGGACGACATGGTCGAGCACCTCGAGCGCGCGCGGCATGCGCAGCCCGACCAGATGGCGCCGCACCCGCTCCAGGGTAGCCGGGGCCGGAGCGTCGTCCCTCATGAGCGGGTCCCCTCCTCGGCCAGACGCCGGGCGACGGCGGCGTAGAAGGCGAGCGGCCGGCGCATGACGGTCTCGCCGGCGCGGATGGGGAGGACCGGGCCGCCGTCCCCTACGGGACGACTGGCGGGTGACGGAGGCCGGCGGTGCCCACCAGCAACCCGGCGATGCCCGCGGCCCTCGAGCACCGGGTGGCTCGCCACCAAGTGGTTCTCCTCGAAGATGCGCAGCTCATCGGCGAGCAGGTGCACTTCGACGGCGCG
This sequence comes from Muricoccus radiodurans, assembly GCF_050154705.1. Lineage (GTDB taxonomy): Bacteria > Pseudomonadota > Alphaproteobacteria > Acetobacterales > Acetobacteraceae > Roseomonas > Roseomonas radiodurans. Next base: position 57,333 of record NZ_CP189563.1, read on the forward strand.
GCGGCGCGTGCTGTCGGGCACGCTTGACAAGCCCCCACGAGGTGCTCCGGGCGGGATGTTAGTGGCGCATGGGCAGGACCCTGCTGGAGCTGGAGAGGCTGTGGCCGGGTGGTAGCGTCAGGTGGTGCAGCAGGACGACCTCTGGCGCCGGCGGTTGGTAGCGCAGCGAGGAGTGTGGCCGGACGGTGTTGTAGTGGCAGCGCCATTGCTCGATCAGAACCTTGGCCTCGGCCAGCGTATTGAACATCTCCCTGTTGAGCAGCTCGTCTCGCAGCTTGCCGTTGAAGCTCTCGACATACCCGTTCTCCCACGGGCTGCCGGGCTCGATGAATGCCGTCTTCGCGCCGACACCGTTGATCCAGCTCCTCACCGCGGTGGCGGCGAACTCGGGCCCATTGTCTGAACGAACATGGCCCGGCGTGCCGCGCAGGATGAACAGGTCGGACAGCACGTCGATGACGTCGGCAGCCCTAAGCTGACGCCCGACCCGGATCGCCAGGCACTCGCGGGTGAACTCATCCACCACGTTCAGCATGCGGAACTTTCGCCCATCCCGGGTGCGGTCCTCGACGAAGTCATAAGCCCAGACGTGGTTCGGCCTCTCGGGGCGCAGCCGGATGCAGGACCCATCGTTCAGCCACAAGCGCCCGCGCTTGGGCTGCCGGGCTGGGACCTTCAGCCCCTCACGGCGCCAGATCCGCTCCACCCTCTTGTGGTTGCAGCCCCAACCCTCGGCCCGCAGCAGCGCCGTGACCCGTCGGTAGCCGTAACGCCCGTACTGCCGGGCCAGATCGACGATGCTCGCCGTCAGCGCCGCCTCGTCACTCGGTGCGCGCGACACCTTGCGCTGGGTCGAGCGGTGCTGCCCCAGCACCGCACAGGCTCTCCGCTCGGACACGCCGAGCTGCTGCATCACATGCCCCACTGCCGCGCGACGACGGGCGGGGCTCAGTATTTTCCCGATGCCGCTTCTTTCAGGATCACCTTGTCCAAGGTCAGGTCCGACACCGCCTTCCGGAGCCGCGCATTCTCCCGCTCCAGCTCCTTGAGCCGCCTCACCTGGTCCAGCTTCAGGCCGCCAAACTCGGTGCGCCAGCGATAGTAGGTCTGGTCCGTCACCCCGATCGTCCGGACCGCCTCGGAAACCGTCTTGCCCTGGGCTGTCAGCACCTCAACCTGCCGCAGCTTCGCTACCATCTCCTCCGGCGTGTGCGTCCTCTTCCGACCCATTCCCCGCCTCCTCAGAACACCCGCCGGGTCACATGACCGGCGGACCGCTTCTACGGGGGACGGTCAGCACCCCGCGGCCGGAAGGACTTGCCCTCGTAGGTCAGCGTACGGCCCTGGATGTCGCGTAGGGCATGCACCGCCTCGTGCACCACTGCCAGCCGTTCGAAGGCGTCTGTTCTGGCCCAACTCCGTCGCGGCACCACGAAAGCGTTGATGAACTGGTCGTAGGCGGCGGCGGCCCCCTTCTCCATCTTCTCGATCGAGATGCCGATGCCCTTCCCTTTGCGGACGCCGCCCAGGCCGAGGGCATGGGCGACGAGAGTGAAACCCGCGCCCGAGACGTGCATGCCGCCACACCAGAAGTCGATCTTCTGACAGGCCGGCGAGGTCAGGATGTTGATGAAGCGGCGGCGGGTCAGGGACAGGTCGGACATCGTTCGCAGAACGCTGCCGACGAACGTTTGTTACGGACAGGGTTGGAGTGGCGCATCTGCCGTCCTTGAGGACCGCAACCGCTCCCAAAGCTTGTCGTTCACCCTCCGAGGCGTGCGGGTGGGGTCTGGAGGCGGACGCCGATAACGTCGTCCCCCACGGTTGCTCCCCTCACGATAACACCCGCTCCCATTTCCTGCTCTCAAGCCGCTGCCGGCATCGCCCATCGCGTCGCCATATCAGCCTCAATCGGGTGAGGCTGATGGCTGTCCTGATTTGCACCTCCTACGCGCGACTGGCTCAGGGCGTCTTGCAGCGCCACCCTGGTAGCAGCAGCGCGCTCCCGCGAGGGAAGGTACGCCGGGTTGAACTCCGCCAGGTTTTCGAGACCCGCGAGATCGAGGATGCTGAGCACACCCCCACTCCAGGACACGAGGCCGCGCTTGCGGAGCACCATGAGCACGCGATTGACGTGTACCGGAGAGAGACCCAGGGCGTCCGCCACATCGGCCTGTGTGAGCGGAAGGGAGTAGGTGATCGGGCCTGTCTCGCCCCGGTTCCCGAGGCGCGCATGGATCTCGCAGAACAGGTGAGCCATCTGCCGCTCGGCCTTGCCCAACCCGGCCGTGACAAGCCACTCACGCGTCGCGCTGGCCTCCCAGGCGCTCTCCCGGAGCAGCGCCAGCCCCAGGGATGCGTCATGCTGCGCGAGGTCGGCAAGGCGGGAGCGTGAGAAGAGCGCGACCTTGCAGACATTCATGGCGCTGACGGCGTACTCCGACTTGCCGAAGAGCTGCAGGTCACAGAAATCGCCGGGGAAGAGGAAGGCGATGATCTGCCGGCTTCCATCGCGCTGAACCCGGAAGCGGCAGGCCATCCCGCTCAGCAGCATGTGGATGTGTTCGGGCCGCTCACCCTCTCGGATGATGGGCCGTCGAGCCGGGATCATGAGCGTGTCCAACGCTGCTGACGCGATCTCCTCGCCGTTGTCTGACAGCAAAGGGGAATGCGGCTCGAAGCTCGCGGTCGGCTCGTAAAGCACTTCCGTACCCCTGAAGAAGGATTGCTGTCGCGACGCTCGGCAGTGCCGTTCGTCAGGCGGCTGACCTCGGGCAGGCACGTCGAACAGGAAGACGTTTAACTGCAGGGCCATTATTGCTGTACCGAAATTTGGACTGATGCCAAAAGAGTGAATCATTCCACCTTATTTTTCTACCCTGGGATGAGTTCGGAGTGAAGCTCTACAACCCTGCAGGCGAATCCAGGGCCAAATTCGTGACATGGTTGCTTCATGGCGGGGCTTTTCGCCGAATCGGTCCAGCCAAGGTGGCCATGGACTGTCGTCTTTTCGCCTATCGGTCAGAAAATATGCGAATGATGGTGAAATCAGATTGGTGATCGCATTCCGCCATGACCCGCTTCTTCTTCGACACGACCGACGGCGAGTTGTTCCTGCGAGATGAAGAGGGTCTGGACTGCGCCGACGCGACCGCAGCCCGGGCGATGGCCCTCAAGGCCCTCTCAGATCTTGTCAGGGACGTGATGCTGGACGGGGCTTGCCGCGACATCGCGACCGATATTCGGGATGCGACGGGACGGCGGATCTTCACTGCGACCCTGTCCATGGCCGCACGATGGGTCGACTATGACCTGTCTGAGCCGACCCGTCGCCTTTCCACTGCGCTCCACGAGTGAACCGATGGCGCATCAGTTCCGGTCAGCATAAGCGAGAACTGGAGGAGGCCGACGTCATCGGTCACGTCCACTTGCCAGACGTGATTGACCCAGGGCTGCTCCGCCGGGCTCAACGCCATCTCTGGGAGCCGTTGAAGAGCTTCCCGCCGCACGGTCTCAAGGCTGCCAGCTCGGTCCCGTCCGGATCGTTCAGCTTGGTCCCGTCCTTCAGGTGAAAATGGAGCTTGGGTATGGACGTGTGCCGCGGTTGCGTCGCGGATAACGCTCACGTTAGGCAGTCGTTTTTATTTTAGTGCCCACTGAGACACGATATACACCAGCAGCATCCAAGCCAGGCTGCCGAAGAACATCGCTGCGATCGGGCGCCAGGGCATCCGCCTTGCCTTTCTCATCAGCTGCCCTGCCTATCTGGTTGGGGTCTTCGGCTTGCGCTCTGGGTCAGGGACAGGGCCCTCCAAAACTTCTACGTCGTCGGCATCGGCGTCGAGGTCGGTGCCGGTCAGCAGCCACTCCTCGGCCTCAGCATCCCAGCGTGCGATCTCCGGATCACCGCCGTCGTAGCTGATCCAGTAGAAGCCGGGTTGAAGGCGTGGGGCGAGCGTCATGGCGGGAACCTCTAACCCCGACCGAGTACCGCGCAATCCTTGCCTCCAATTCGTCATCGAACTGACGCTAAGCCATTCGAATGAAAAGGGAATAGACCATTCATCCACAGGCTTTTCCACCGTTCCGGGGATAACCCTTTGTCAAGCCCCCGGGCGAGCTTTCTTCTCGTTCCTCATGTTGCGTCTGAAGAACCATCCACCTGGGCTTGGCCGGCACGGCGGACAGAGAACTGCGATCCGTGTACGCGCGCCTATCACCAGAGACCGCTCGCTGGAGAGAGCTGTCCAGCGGTTCCACCTGCGGGGACTACCGCTTCCTCAGCCTTGGCCCGACCAGATCTAGCCGAAGATCCGACTGCGACAGGCCACCGTGCAGGCCGCGCGCGTGGCGCCTTATCCGCGCCGCCACTTCCCAACCCCTCGCTGGAGCAACAGCCACGTCCCGCCCATGCCCGGAACCTTCGGCGCCCTGACAACCCTACGATGTCGACGGGCGTGGTGAAGCAGGCACACTGCACCGCGTCGGCGCCTTGCCCCGGGTCAGGCCGACGGAATCAATGGCATCCGGTCCGGGCCTTCACCCTCGGCTCGGTTTGAGTGCCTCCGCGACGGGCCATCCACGCTCCAATCTCTTCTGCAACGTGTTGTAAGACACCCCTGCTCGCTCAGCGGCTTCCTTAAGCGTGAGTTGCGCATTTCCGACCACCAGAAATCGCCGAGGCACCCCACGCCGGGGGATATCCTCTCGCCATCCAGTGTTTCCGGGACCGAATAGCCGCCGCTTGTTCAGCCGGACTAGCCGGTGCTTCGGCCCGGGTCTTGGCCCAACCACCCCGAGAAAGGCCTCGAAGCCTCGACCGGGCTTTTGCCATGCCTGAACCACGGCTGCATCACCACGCCGGGCAGCGGCAAGAAGTCCTCTCCACGCCTCATACTCCGGCGAAGATCGTGCCTTGGTTCGGTGGCCGTGAACACGGTGGACCAGCTTGGCCATCGCGACCTTCTCACAGCCGCAGCTTCGCGTGTGCCCGGTTCGCAGGAAGTCGTCCCGCACAATCGTCGTGTGGGAGCAATCACACTCACAATGCCAGCGACGGCGCGATACCCGTCCACGCCACATGTACGGCTCGGCCTCGTCCAGAATGGTGAGAAGGCCAAAGCGCATTCCAGGCCTGCGCGGATGAGCATCTTCTTGACCGCGGGTGCGAGCCTCTACCCGCTTGAATGCATCTGCCACAAGCTGAGCTCCGTTCCTGAGCCATCTCACAGTGGACGTCCGGCCTAGCCGCCCTGCACTCCCGGTCAGGCGTGCGTCAGCGCGAGGCGCCCCCTCCGATCCACTTCATCCCAGAGGAGCAGCAGGGCCCGCGGCTTCGGGTCTGACCGTTGCGGACACGCGCTGAGCACGTCCTACCGCTAAAGACTAAGCTACGCCAGCCGCCGCCGCCGCTGCCCTGTGATGCCCGGGGATGCGGTCAGGCCGGGAACCAGGCGTCAGGGTGCAGGGTTGGCTTGCGCTGGAGCAGGCGCTGCGGCAGCGGATCGAACGTGCGGGGGCTGAGCAGCCGTGAGGCTCTAGCTCTCCGACGACGCGGGAAGGTGCTCCCAGTGCGAAGGCCACGGAGACAGTGGACGCCCATCCAATCGCTTCCACATGCCCGGCCAGAGAAAGCTCCGGTCATCGGTTTGTGGCGGCACCCAGTGCCCTGCACAGGGGCCTGGCCAGTCCGGATGCCATAGAACGATGGTGGTTCCGTCCCTGGGAGCACTTTCGATCGTGTCCCTTTCCACGAAATGCCAGTCGTCCATTCGTTACGCTTAGTGCAACTTCACCTAGAGCGGTAGTCCAGCGTAACGATTTCTGACCCCTTCACCGGATGGTACCCGGCGCTCCCTCAGAAGTCGGAGAACCCCAGGAGCGTCGGCCCCCCCCCCCCCGCTCTGTCGGCCCCCGTGCTGTTGGCGCCAGGACTGGAAAGCTGCAGGCCTGATCCGGCTAGTGCCGAATGAGAATGGCGCTATTCTCCTGAGCATGGGGCGCGGGCCAAATCTTCACAAGCTACTAGGGGACCGCCCCGAGTGGTCCAACCGCCTGGTTGAAGCACGGGTTGCGAAAGGCCTGACCCAGGACCGGTTGGCCCGGCAAATCGGCGTGTCCCAGACGATGTACTCGTCTTTCGAGACGGGACGTTCGGAACCACCATTTGTCGTGCTGTGCAAGCTGACGGACGCATTGGGAGTTAGTCTGGACTGGCTTTTGCTCGGACCGAGATCGGTGCCGCATGCGTCAACCGCACCTGTGAAGGAGGCTGACATCCGGGTCATCCGCCAAGCAGCGCAAGACATTCTCGGCGTGCTCGATCTTAAGGCCTGATCTCGCTGCCGACAGCAGGATGAAACGGCCTATTCTGACCACACGGCCCGAGATCACGCCGGGACGGGCAGCGAGTGGCTGCCAAGTCCCGCAGCCCCTTGTTAGGCCTTCTCGGCTTCCTGCTTCTCCAAGCGTGAGATGGCCAGCCCACAATCTTCGATGCAACGCCGCAGCAGCTGAACGTCGGCTCTTGGTCCGTCCTTCTCAAGCCTCGCAGCTGAAAGCCGCCAACGTGCCACATCGCGCTTCATGTCTTCGAGGGCGTCACCGATAGTCTTTGGCAAGGTCGGCTCCTGAGCGTCCTCTCCACAACTATAGAGCGAATGATGCTATATCGATACCCTTACGCTGCTCGCTCCCTAATCCGGAAACAAGCTTGCCGGCGGCCGCAACTGCCGCCGCACCACCCATCTCTGCTCAGTGCGGATCTTGAGAGGCCAAGCCCTCGCCTCGGTCTGCGTGGGCGGTGTGGCTTCCCAAACTTCGCCGTCAGTCGCCTGTAGGATCAATGACCGTGCCGAGGCGTTCGGAACGTGGAAGCTCCGGAATCCGGCCCGAAGAAACACCCTCAGCTCCGCGTTTCCCGGGATCTGTCCGACGCGTGCGCAGATCGTCAGCCGGGCGCCGGGCTCGATGCGCTCCCAAGACGTCTCGGCGGTCCATCGTTGGTGCGTCGGGTGACGAGCTATGATCCCGTGCTCCCGCGTGCGCAGCCCCAGCGTCTAAGGCTGAGGCGGCTAGGTAGAGGCCGCCGGTCAACCCCTGCCGATGGCGCCAGGTGAGCGCAACCCGCAATACCGCCGACGTTTCCAGCGTCCCAGGCGGACGCCGGAAACGCCCGCCTGAGGTCAGCTCGCAAGCTAAGCTTGGACGTCGGCGCCGTGCGAGCGCCGCATCCGCCGGGTCAGGCCGAGCCCGAGCAGCCCAGCACCGAACAAGGCGAGTGAGGCGGGCTCCGGCACGGCTACCGTCGTCGCCGTGACCGTCGCGGTCACCGTCGCGGAGTTGCCGATCCCGAATGCGGCGATGTCGGAGAAGTCCACGCTGAACGCCGAGCCGTCAGAAAGGAGCACCGAGGTAGGAAGGTCGTTCCATGTGAGTGTCCCCCCGCTGAGGACGCCGAAGACGGTCACGAAACCACCCGATCCGTTCCCTTGCACGCTGATGCCGGTGGGTAGGTCGAAAGCGAGGGTCGCGCTGACGTTCACCGCGGCAGCCGCGAAGAAGCCGCCGACCGTGACGGTGAAGAAGTTGAAGGTCTCGCTCTGCCCTTGGCCGAGCGAGAACACTTGGTTGTCGAGCGATCCAGAGATCGCCGTGTTAACGAAGCAGCCGACACAGACGCCTGCGCCGACGTTCGCTGTCGCCGAGGAGGCTGGGGCCCCGTCGATATCGAACTGAATGACCGGCGCTGCGGATGCGGATCCGGAAGCGACAGCAGCAGAGGCGGAAAACAGTGCAGCGGCGGCAGTACGCCTGATTGATGGTAGCACCCGCAGATCCTTTCGTTGGTGGGCGCAACCGTTTCGCAACTGACGTACCAAGAACCAGAACTATGTCAATTCAACAGACTACCGAGCTTCAGGGGTGTGATTGGAGAATTCTGTAAACGTGTCCGACAGACGTTCTCCAGTCTGGACAACAACATGGGACAAAGATGCGAAAGCGCAGCACGGGGGAGCACTGCCGGTTAGACCCGGCTCACTGGCACCACCACCTCGTCGTCCGCCGCGTCCGGGTTGCCGACCAGCGATCACGCGCCGATGCCAGCGACCTCATCCCAGCGTGCCACCTCGGGCAGATTGTCGGACCAGATGATCCAGTAGAAGTCCGGTGGTCGTGTCATGGCGACAGGTTGGCCCGAGTGACGCGGGCGCGCTACTGCCACGCCCATGCCTGACCGGCCAAGGTTCAGACAGACGACCGTGCTATGGAGGTCTTGCTATGACGCCAGGACAGTTCCGTGCCGCTCGTGCGCTGGTCGGGTGGTCCCGCAGCTATCTTGCGCAGCAGTCGAGCGTTGCCGAGAAGCGTATCCGGCTTCTTGAGGATCAAGGCGCTGAGCTGAACCCGGAAGAACTTGCGGCACTACAGCTGGCCTTCACAGCTGCTGGTCTCGTCTTTCTACAGGGGCCAAACGTGGGGGTGCAGCTTAACGGGCATCACTCGGCGGCCTCACCTTCGAACGGCGGCAATGGGGCCAAGGAGACGCGCACTCCTGCATTTCTAAGCAGGGTTCAGGCAGTTCGCGTTGAGCAGCCAGACCCATCTACCGTCGACGCGGCAGGGGCAAAGCTCGACGCAAGCAGGGCCGCCGGCCTGCAGGGTTGGCGTGCGCTGGAGCGGACCTGGACAGATCTGTCGCCTGAGGGACGAAAGGATCTGCTCCAGGTCGCGCGACGCTTATTGTCGCGGGAGCAAGCAGCCGACCCGAAGGGTGGCCAGTGAGCACCCAAGGACCGCCTACGGCCGTGCTGTCGGCCGCCGGGCTGCTGGCGCTAGGGGTTGGGAAGCTGCAGGGGTGAGCCCGCTGGTATCGAATACGAACAGAGTTATCCTGCCGAAGATGGAACGACGGCGAAGTCATCGCAGATCTTTAAAGGATCGCCCTGAGTGGTCCAACCGCTTGGCGGATGCTCGTATTGGGAGAGGCCTGACCCAGGACCAAATAGCGAGCGAGTTAAGCTTGCCTCAGGGGACGTATGCTTCATACGAAGCAGGGCGCTCAGAGCCCCCAATCGCCGTCTTTCGTAAGCTGCATCAGGTCCTGAATCTAAGCTTGGACTGGCTTCTGCTCGGGCAGGGTGAAATGCAGCATGCGACAACGGCCCCTGTGAGGGACGCCGACGATGCGGCTATCCGTCAAGCAGCGCAGGACATCATCAGGGCACTCGATCGCAGATCTTGACCACGCTGGGTGGTGGATAGCTGGCTCGAGCACGGGAAGCTGCCCACGCCCTACGTCTGGCCGCTGCGGGAAGAAAAGGCTCCTTAGAAGCCGCTACGGGCCGAATTCGAGATCGGCTTGGTCGGCCAGGTGTCCTCCACCGACCAACCCACCTTCCGGCTCACTTGCCCCGAGCGAGGCGCACTGAGCCGAAAAGCCGCGTGTCCCATCCACGCCGCCGCAGCCCGGCCGACGCCAAGCCTTTCATTACGTGATTTGCAACGACTTCTCCAACGTCGGGGCGGTGCGCAGTTCTTACAGCAGCAATCATTCTAGCAGGACAAGCACGGCCGCATGACCAGCGATCAATCATCGCTGGGCAGGAAGCCTTTGAGGAGTGGTCTCGAGCCGAGCGTCAGCAATGTTCCATCACGAGCGGCAGATGTTCGCGGAAGCCGGTGATCGTGAAGATCAAAGGGGTCCGATCTCGCAAGTAGATAAGAAATGTCATCGATGACGGGATAGCGGTGAGGCTTAAGGTGGGCGCGATGAGCCTCCGTCCGGCGACCGAGACATCCTCCGAAGTTGGCGAACTATCGTCGTCTCGCCGTGCAATCCGCGTGACCTCGGCCGCGCCCGCCCCTCTGCGGATATCGAACTCGTTGCCTTGCAATTCGATGCTCAGATGCGGTGCGCCATTTGGAACGCGGCTGTCTGGATGGCTGTGAATGCCGTCATTCTGACAGACCACCGTGACCAGTAGGCGACCGTGGGGTGTAGGCAGGTCGGCGCGCCCGCGGGCACGCGCCGAGATGACATCAGAAAAGCTATGTCGGACGCGCTCGTATATGAGGCTGACTTCGACAACGATCTCGTCCTCGTCGGGCAGTATGAGGTTGGCTTGTGTAGTCGACGGCAACAAGGCGGCGAGGGCAGTTATCAGCGCCCACACCGCACACCGCGAGAGATCCCTTGCTCGGCTCACAGCTCCCCCTCCCCAAGCTTTCGAACCAATGCTTGGTGGAGTAGCCAGGACAATCTCACTCCCCCACCCTCGAGCACCAACTGCGTCTCCCCTCTCCGCCCTCACGGACCCGGTGACGGAGCGCCTCGCGGCCGTTCTGGTGAGCTGCGCGGGGGCGTTGCATCGGTGCGTCCTGCACATCGGCATGACGCTGTCTCCAGCTTAGCCGACCGCTTCAGTTTTCTGCTACCATAGGTTGTGTTAATTTCGATGTTTCGTCAAACTTGTTGTGATCCTGAACGGAGTGACCTGCATGCCTGGGCCAGCACCGCACCTATTCGCTGATGAGATCGCGTCGATACCGACGAGACTTCGTGTCCTCGAGATGGCCTTCGCGGCCGTGGTTGCTCGGTTACCGCAGGCCGACCTGGAAGAGATCGCATCGCTCCTCGTGTTCATCGCGCAGGGTAGCGATGCGGCCCAGGACCTGCAGGCAGATGCGGACGACCCGTCGGACTTGAATGAGGTGAGGCAATGCGCCACGGCGCTGCTGGAACGGATCGCTAGGTCTCGAGGTGCCGATCGGGCGGTGGGACGTACTTGATGGCCTCCCTCTCGCTCTAGATCGCGGTACCCCAGCCCAGAGCGGTGGATGGGGCGGCGGCTCTCTCGGGCAGCGGACCTGACTTAAACGCCGGACGCGAACACGTAGCTGGCCAAGAGCCGCCGTTCCCGCTGCCCTGCTACTTCGGGGGCGCGGTCAGGCCGGGACCGGTTGTAAGGGAGCCCGCCCCTGCCGCTAAGCCAGCTTGGGCCACGTCCAGGTGGATCGCCCGGCTTGTAGCTGATGCGGAACCATCCTTAGTCTCGGTGGCGTCACGAAGAGACCCACATGCGCCACCTGCTCCTTGCCCTTCCTCTGATCGCTGCTGCCTGTGCTGAGGGACAGCAGGGTGCGCCACAGAGCACAGCCCAGCCGGCCCGGCCGGTCGCAGCTCAGGTATCACCGCCCAGCGCGCCGCAGATAGGAGCGCAGGGCAATGCGCAAGACGCTCGATGGGCCGGCGAGATGCGCTGCGGTGTGATCCCAGGGCTCTCTGGTGCAGGCCGGTTCCCCATCACCCTCACAGTGTCCAACGGCGTCGCGCGGTTTCAGCGAGATGTCCAGAACCGGATGGGACATTCGGCCGGCCGAGGCGAGGTGAGCGAAGGGCGGGTTGGCGCGGATGGGTCGGTGACGCTGGAGGGGCAAGTCGGCGCCATGTCAGGCAACAGCGGCAGCTACACCTCACGCTACACGGGGCGGCTGGCCGGCAACGCGACGACCTTAGAAGGTGTGCAGAACTGGACCACGCAGAGCGGCCCGTTCCCGCGCCCCTGCACCATCACGCTGCAGCGGGCATAGACCCGGCCGCCTACGGGAGCTGCTGCGCCGTGTAGGCGACGGTCGTCGCCAGCGTGGCGAGTAAGGTGGCGGTGGCCCATAGGACTGACTGCACGGTGGATCTCACGCCGGTTCCGTAGAGGTAACGCCAACTGAGGGCGTTGGGCGGCAGCCTCGGTGTCTCTTCAGACAGTGGCGAGCGTCACCGCCGCGGTTGTCAGATCCGCGTCCCCGTCGCGGGTCAGGGCCTCAATCGAGACCTCAGGCTTACCGCAGTTCACCGCGCCGTAGGGGGTGCAGAAGGCCACCTCGGCAGCGTCGCGGCCGACGCCCATCCGGACCATCCCGTCCGCCGCCGCCTTGCGCGTGGGGTCGAACATGAACCAGGCGCCGCCCTCCGGCCCCTCCAGCCAAGCCTCGACCACGGCGTGGAAGTCGGGCGGCGAGAGGCGCCAGGCGTAGGCGCTGACGAAGCGCGCCGGGATGCCGAGGCCGCGGAGGAAAGCAATGGCGAGATGCGCGAAGTCCCGGCACACGCCTTCCCGCTGCACGAGCGTGTCACGGGCCGAAGTGTGCTCGTCGCTGCTGCCCGCGGTGTAGTCGATGTGGTCATAGATCCAGTTGCAGACGGCCACGACACGGTCATAGCCCCCCGGCAACCCACCGAACTCCTTCAGTGCGAACCCCTGCAGCAGATCGGATTCGACGTAGCGGCTGGGCAGGGTGTGGGTCAGTACCTCCAACGGCAGGCGGCCGGGGGGCACTTCCGCCACCGCGGCGGGCACGGCCTTCTCGGGCGACAGTTCGACCGTCGCCTCGTAGCGCACGGTCAGATCACCCTTCCCGGCATGGACGCGGAGGTAGCGGTTGCCGCTCTCGGGCATGGTGAACCGCTCGGGGGTGAGATCCTGGGAAAAGGTGAGCCGCTCCTCCACCACCGCCTGACGCCCACCCTGCTGCGCCTCGATGTTGAAGACGAAGGGAGAGCCCTCCTCCGCTGTGACCTCGTAGCCGAGCTCGCACTGGACCTTGTAGCGCATCGAAGCGTGTCTCTGATCCCTACTGCGCGGGAACACCCTCACGCTGAAGGCCGCAGATAGGTCCGCCTACGGTCCAAAGCATTCGCTGATCCTGCATGACAGCCTCCCGGCGCCTGCGGGAGGAGGCATCTGCTCGGACCGCTAAGGACGCAGCCCAGCGACTATCGAAGGCCAGTCAAAGGCTGCGCATTGGCCGAGAACAGGGCTTCTACGCGCACGAACTCCGCATCGCAGATCGTGGCAAGACGTGCGCGGAACTCGACATCATCGCTGGTGAACTGGGCCAACGGAGCATTCTCCATGGCTTGGCGAAGCTCCAATCGGAGGTCTCGGAGCATCGCCAGGCGATCCTCTGTTGTCCGGCGCCGGTTGAGCAGGGCCTCTAGGGAGGCTGTGATCATGGTTCGCAGGTCACCATCGCTTGGCGCCGGAGATGAGGGTGGGTGGTGCAACATGGGTCCTCACAGCCGATCGAATCCCCACCGGTTCACTTACCTGCATCGCAACGATTCCGTTGTGATCAACGGAGACCTCACAATTATTTTACCATCGAATTTGTTGCAAATGGCAGGAGATCTCGATTGCCAAGCATGGTCTCAGAAGGATGAACAAAGCCATAAACAAAGATCCTCAAAGAAGGCCGTTTTTTACAACTTACGTTCGATTCTTCCCTTTCGCCACCGTAGCATTCGGATGAGGCGCAGGAGGTCCATAACCATGCCGGGCGTTGAGCGAAGTCACTCTCATCTCGGTGTAGACCTGGATCAGACGATTGATGCAATCCATGACCTAGCAGACCACGCTCAAGCCCGTGGTCTGGATGTCGCGGATGAACTCCTGACTGAGCTGCTAGCCGCCCTCTACAAACAAGCCGGACCCGTTCAGCATGTTCGTCGGCTCGTGCGCGAGAACCGGTCTAACACCATGCTCCGCCTTCCCTGTGAGAAAGACGCACTTACTGCCCTCGACCGAGAGGCCCAGAGGAGCCCCCGAGCTGGGGTGACGACCGTCTGGCGCCGCTAGGCAGCAGCGCCGATCCCAAGACGGGGCGAAGCTGCATCCTGGGGCTGAAGCCTCACCTAACGCTGGTCGGTGAGGTCTCCCGGAACCTGTGAGACACTGTCCTACACAGTCTCACGTGAGACTGAGACGGCTGCGAGATCCCACCGGCAATTCATGAACTTACGGGCGCCTATGCGTTCGGAAATCGCATTCGGCGCATAGGACGCGGATTGAAAGGTGCCTCGGAGAGGGCTGGCTCCTCATAGCCGCGCAGCCGCAGTGCCGCGGTCGCACCCGGGAGGCTGACCGTATTCCCGTCGCCCACAATCTGCACGAGTGTGTGGCCGGTTCCACCCACAGCAGCGGTCTGATGCGGCGAGGGGTTCACCTCCGTGGCTTAGCGCTGCATGGCGCTACGTCCTACGGCCCCCCAGTAACAGTGTTACCGCTCCCCGAGATCTGCGCGACCGTGTTGCTGACGCCGCTGACATTAGCGGTCTGGGTCACCGTGGTTATGCCCGCATCACCGCCAAGTAATTTCTTCAGTTCCTCCACTGCAGCCGGGTCGCGGTGTAGGATGGACTTCAGCAAGCTGCTGATGCCGTCTGGCGTGCCGGGGTCCTCCGGAGCCTGCTCCAACGCTGTCGCCATCGTGGCCTGCGGTCCCGTCAGCTTCGTCTTCGCCCAGTCCCAGACCTTGCGACCTGCGCTGAGGGCGGGCTCGGCTGCCGCCTTGGTCAGCGTGCCCACGACCGCACCGAGCGCGATCTCAACCAGCTTGCTGTCCATCTCCGTCTCCTGGACTGTGGGTTGCTGTAAGCCAGCAATGATAGGCGCGAGCAACTCCATGTTGGGCTGCGCATCCGACGCCTCACAAGCGCCAATGTAGCCTTGACACAGCGCTTGCATCAGCGGTGCAAAGGCAGCCGGGAGGGTCAGGAAGGGGTCGCGCAAGGCCGTGATGCCCTCGGCGAAGCTGCGAGCTGCCGCCTGATCATCCAAGCCGAGCAAGATCTGCCCGCGCATTCCGCAGGAGGAGCCGAGGTTGGGAAGAAAGGCATCAGGGCGCGCTGCGGCGAGCTGTCGATAGGTGGACACCGCCTCCTCGCTGGCCTGCAGGGCGTCTTCGCGATGGCCGAGGCTGCGGAGGCAGCCCGACAGGTTGTTGAGTGAGGAGGCGAGGTGGGGAAGAAAGGCGTCAGGACGCGCTGCGGCGAGCTGGCGCCGGATGGCGACCGCTTCCGCGCTGGTCTGCAGGGCGCCCTCACGCCAGCCGATGGCGGAGAGGTGGACCGAAAGGTTGTTGAGCGAAATGGCAAGGTCGGGGAGGAAGGCGTCGGGGTGCGTCGCTGCGAGCTGGCGGTAGGCGGACACCGCCTCCTCGCTGGCCTGCAGGGCGTCCTCACGCCGGCCGAGGGCGGAGAGCCGGTTCGACAAGGTGTCAACCGAGCCGGCGAGTTCGTGAAGGAAGGCGTCGGGTCGCGTTGCGGCGAGTTGTCGGTGGGTGGCCACCGCTTCCTCGCTGGCCTGCAGGGCGTCCTCGCGACGGCCGAGGTCGGCGAGGCAGTTCGACAAGGTATTATACGAGGTGGCGAGGTCGGGGAGGTATGTGTCGGGATGCGCCGCGGCGAGCTGGCGCCGGATCGCGAGCGCCTCCTCGCTAACCTCCAGGGCGTCCTCGCGACGGCCGAGGTCGGCGAAGCAGATTGACAGGTTGTGTAGCGAGGTGGCGAGGTCGGGGAGGAAGGTGTCGGGGCGCGCCGCGGCAAGCTGACGCCGAATGGCGACCGCTTCCTCGCTGGCCTGCAGGGCGCACTCGCGACGACCGAGGGCGGCGAGGCAGTTCGACAGGTTGTTGAGCGAGGTGGCGAGGTCGGGGAGAAAGGCGTCGGGGCGTGCTGCAGCGAGCTGGCGGTGGGCGGACACCGCCGCCTCGATGGTCTGCAGGGCCTCCTCGCGGCGGCCGAGGTCGGTGAGGCAGCTCGACAGATTGATGAGCGACTGAGCGAGGTCGGGGAGGAAGGTGTCGGGGCGCGCTGCGGCGAGCTGGCGTCGGATCGCGACCGCTTCCTCGCTGGCCTGCAGGGCGTCCTCCCGACGGCCGAGGGCGGCGAGGCAGCTCGACAGGTTGTGGAGCGAGGTAGCGAGTTCCGGGAGGAAGGCGTCGGGGTACGCCACGGCGAGCCGGCGTCGGATCGCGACCGCTTCCTCGCTGGCCTGCAGAGCGTCCTCCCGCCGGCCGAGGGCGGAAAGGTGGGCCGACAGGTTGTTGAGCGAGGTGGCGAGTTCGGGGAGGAAGGCGTTGAGGTTCGCCGCGGCAAGCTGTCGATTGGTGGATGTCGCCTCCTCGCTGGCCTGCAGCGCGGCCTCGCGCTGGCCGAGATGGGAGAGGCGGACCGAGAGGTTGTTGAGCGAGGTGGCGAGGAAGGCATCGCGCCCCTCCCAGCCGGGTAGGGCCCGGACGATCTCGATGATCCGCTCGACCAATTCCAACGCTGTCTCGCGCAGTTCGAGCGTGGCGGTCGGCATGGCATCGGAGAGCGACAGCAGTGACTGGAGGTCGGCCGCATCGGCTTGGAGCGCGTCGAGCCAGGCCAGCGGCTGACGCTGACCACGGATGAGGAAGTCCTGGCAGGCCCGGATGACACTGCGCCGCACCGCGTCGCGCCGCGCCGGGTTGGTCGCGGCCCGGCGGACAACCTCCACCCCCGCATCGGGCAGCCCCTTCCAGGCCAGGATCATCGCCGCCTCGGCCAGGATGTCGGGCTGGATCGCAGCGATCCCGCCCGCCTCCCTCGGCAAAGCCGCGTACAGGGCCGCCCGCGCCGCCTCCGTCGTGCCGGGCGCAATGGCCTGGTGCAGCGCTCTGGACTCCCTCTCGATCGTATCATGCGCGCCCACCTCATCCAGCCCCTCGCAGAGGGCCACGACGGCAGCGAGGTGCGCGTGCAGGGGGCGTTCGTCCCCCGCGTCCAGGCGCAGGCCGCGTGCCGCCCAGACTCGGCCGATGCGGTCCAGTTCCTGTCCAGCGAGATCGAAAGCGATCTGATCGGCCGGCAGGGCCTGAGCGGCGCCGAGCCCCTGGCGGGCCGCAATCAAGCCGAACATGGCCAGGAACAGCGGCTCACCTCCCAGGCTGGCGCGAGCAAGTGTCTCATCAAGAATGGCAGAGGGAGCCGGCACTGGCGTTTCGCTGGCCTGCCCGAAGGCGGCGGCGAACACAGCATGCCGCTCCTCTGGCCTCGCCAGCGGCCCCAGGGTCAACGGCGCACCACGGGTGAGGTGATCCCGCACGGAATCGGCTTCGAGATCAGCACCACTGAACACTTCGCGCCACCAGGCTGCGCCCTCGCCCATGCGCTCCAGCAGCAGCAGCCGGAGCGGAGCGTCCGCAGGGGCGCGCTCGGCATCGTGCACGAGGTTGCGCAGCCAGGAGGCGACCGCGCGGCTCTTGGCGGCAGCATAGTCCACCACTACGAGGGTGGGTGCATCCCACTCCGTCCGGCATCCCCCGCGGAGGAAGATGTCCAGGTCTTCGCGCCGGGCAAAACCTGCGGTCCAGCCCCGCTCCCGTGCCCAGCTCGCGAGCTCCACAGCCAACCGCGTCTTGCCCCGCCCGCCTGCCCCGACGAGAGCTTGGATGGAGAGAGACTCGCCTGTATTGAGCCAGCCCTGCAGTCCCCCGAGAAGGTCGGTGCGACCCTGCAGCGGCAGACTTGCGGTGTTGTAAGGGCTGAGCAGCCGGGTCTCGCGCCGCCCCGTGGCAGTATAGCCAGGATCACCACGGCGGCCGGTGGTGGCTGGCGCTGCGGAGAACGCCGCCTCCCCGTAGCCGCGCAGCCGCAATGCCGCCGTCGCACCGGCGAAGGTGACCGCGTTGCTGTCCCCCACGATCTGCACGACCGTATTGCCAATTCCACCAACCGAAGCAGTCTGATGCGGCGGGATGGTCACTCAGTGGGCGGCTACGTAGGGGACCGCAGAGGCAAAGCGCGACCCTGGCAGAAGGACGCCACCAAAATGCCCGCCGAACCAGGCGTTCAAGGACCCGGTGATGCTGAGCGCGCTGAGCACCTTCAAAAAGGCCGCCAGATCCATGTCGCTCGCTACACCCGGGTGTTCGTTGAGCTTCTTCGCGAGCAGCAATTAGCGCAAGTGCCCGTCGCGCCCTCTATCAGCCCATCGAGGCTCACCAAGTTCGATTCGGTAATGCCTGGGTCGTAGGGGAGAGTTCCTCACGCGACCCGCACGTAGGCTAGTGCTGCACTGCTAAGGGTGATGTTCCCGAACGCCTCAAGCTGCTCCAGCCGGACTTCTTCGTCGCGCGCGAGTTCGAGACCGGCGACAAGGGTAGAGGCGACGGCTGCCCGTCGCTGCAGAAGGGTGCGCATCGCTTCGCATGGCGGGAGGAAGGTCTCGAGCGGCAGCGCACCCGCTTCACCGGCAGCGTCGAACTCTCCCAACATGCGCCGGATGCGGTCTGAGGCCGCTGGCGGGCGCCAGATGTCCGGCGGGGTGGGTTGATAAGCCGGCACGCGCTCGGGCCGGCGCATCAGTTCCAGGCAGACCCGCAGCAGCGTCGTCAGGTCTGCGACCGCCGGCGCTCCCCTCCCCTCCGCTGCCCCATGCGCCTCGTCCGGCGCACCGCGCGCGAACACCTCTCGCCCGAGGGTTGGTCTCCGCGTGAGCCAGTCTGAGAGCGCCGCGACAGCCGCCCGGTCCGCGAGTTGGCGGCGGAGGGCCTCCGCCTCCTGCCGAGCTTCCTGGCCCTCTCGGCTGTCCGCCGGCAGGAGCAGGCGCGAGCGCAGCAGGGCGAGGTTCGCCGCCGCGACCAGCCAGTCCCCGAGCCGGGACAGCGGCACGTCCCGCCGCGTGATGCCCCGCTCCACTGCCGCCTGGAACTGCGCCGCGAGATCGAGGATCGAGATCGCGCCGATGTCGACCCGCCCGGCCCGGACGAGATCGAGGAGCAGGTCGAGCGGCCCGGCATAGCCCCGGAGGTCGAGGTGGAGCGCCTCGCGCCCGGGCGGCGTGCCGCTGCGGGCGACCTCCCACCCCTCCTCCTCGGCGGCCTGCGCGTCTCCGCCGCCGTCCGCCTCAGCCATCGTCGTAGTGGGGTCGGACGGAGACGGAGAGCGCCGGCCAGGTCTCGCGCACCTGCTGGAGTGCCGCCCAGGGCGTCCAGTCCGCCGACCAGAAGGCGAGCGACAGACGGGCGGAGGCGGCCAGGTCCCCTCCCCTGCCCCTCCCGCCCGATCCCCTTGCCTCGGCCCGGTGCGCGACGTGCCGCAGGGGCCAGGTCGTGCCCCAGTGCGTCCAGAGCCAGCGCAGCGCGTCCGGGTGCCCGGGCCCGAGGCGCAGCACCTCGGCCGGCACCGGGACGAGCCGGTGCAGGTCGAAGAGCACCGGCCCACCCGGGCGGCTCACCGCCGCGCGGACCCGCTCGTCCGCCCTCTCCAGCGCCGCCCGGAGCCCGGAGGCGACGATCCGGCACCCCTGGAGCGAGAGGACCCGCTCGCCCCGGGGTGGCGCGGCGAGGAGGTGGAACAGGTCCTCCTCCTCCCCGGCCCGTCCGTGGGTCCAGGGGATCACCCCCGGTCCGGCTGCCGCGAGCCGGAACAGGGCGAGGTCCTCCGCCGGCCCGGTCACGTCGAGGTGGTGGAACAGCCAGTCCGGGCTGGCGAGCGCGAGGACGTCGGTGACCACCGCCGCGCCGGTCTCCGGGGCGTCTCCTCCTCCGGCGCCCTCGCGGTCCTCCCTCCCCTGCCCTGGTCGGGTCACAGGTCGAGCAGCTTCACCGGGCTGGTGGTGACGAGCTTCGCGCGCCGGACGTAGCCGCGCATGGTCCGGAGGTCCTTGTGGCGGGAGTGGCCCATCACCTCCTCGTCGCGCGCCCCGGCCCCGTAGGCCTCGGTCACGAAGCCCGCCCGCAGCCCGTGCGGCGAGAGACGCTCGCCGGCGTCGACCGTGACCTTGGCCACGGCAGCCCGCCTGAGCAGGATCTGACGCACCCCGTCGGGCGAGAGCCGGTCGTGGCCGAGCCGGCCCCATCGGTCGATGCGGGTGAAGAGCGGCCCGAAGCGGACGTCCCCCGCCTCGATCCAGGCCTCGACGGCGCGCACGGGACAGGTCTCGCGCTTCCTGCCGCGGGGGATGCCGAGCTCCACCCCCTCCCCGGCCTGGTCGGTCTTGGAGCGGGGCAGCAGGAGGCGGAGCCCCTCGCCCGAGAGGCGCAGGTGCTCACGGTCGACGCCGACCAGCTCGGAGCGGCGCAACGCGCCGGCGAAGCCGAGCAGCAGCAGCGCACGATCGCGGCAGCCGGTGAGGCCGGCGTCGCAGGTGGCAACCAGCCGGCGGAGCTCGGCCGAGGTGAGGGCCGCGGCCTGGCGCACGCGGGAGCCGTGCAGGCGGGCGATGCCCTGGAGCGTCGTGCGGATGGCCGGGTGGCCCGGGGTCCAGTCGAGGCCCCGCACCCGGTGGGCGTGGCCGATGGCGGCGAGGCGGCGGTCGAGCGCCGAGCGGGAGTGGGTGGGGGCGAGGGCGGCGAGGTAGGCGGCGACGGTGCCGGGGGCGGCCGGGAGGGGGGCGGTGCGGTGGGCGAGGCACCAGGCCTCGAAGTCGGCGAGGTCGGTGCGGTAGGCCCGCAGCGTCTCGGGGGCGAGCGCCCGGCGGGCATAGGCCTTGGCCGCCTCGATCGCCTCGGCCAGGCGGGGAGCCAGCTCACCCCCGACCGGCGCGGCGGGCACGACCAGACGTCGCTCCCCTCCCCGCGCAGCGTCTCCGCCGTCCATCTCTGAACCCCCTTCAGCCGACGCCCCCGCATCGGCCCTGACACGGCCCAGAGTGCCGCCCGTTCCCAATTGGGGCAACCCCCGCGAGGGACGCGGTAAGGGGAGATTACCGCGTGTGATTAAAGGCGGGCTCTGGCGTTGACAGGCCCCCACGAGGTGCTCCGGGCGGAATGTTAGTGGCGCATTGGCAGGACCTGGACTGAGCCGGGGACGCTTTGGCCGGGTCGTGGCCGCTGGTCCTGCCGGACGTACCGAGTCGCTGGCCAGCCCAACCTGCCATCCACAGGCCCGGCACTTACCCCGTGGAGCCTATGGGCGCTGCGCCGTGGGGCCTGGGGGCGAATCCCGGAGTCGTCCCGCGGAGTCTGGGGGCACATACTAATAGTCCCTTCAAATAGCTTTCAAATTGTCTGTGCCCAGAGACTCCAAATTGCACCTGTTGAAGAAGAAGTGGCATTCAGAGAGCCATGGCCGAAGTCCACCAGCTCATCCTGCTGCACGGAGTAGAAGAAGCACGGCGGCAAGCTGTGACGAAGCACGAAAGAGCCTTGGTGGACACCGCCTTTCAGGTGCTGTCCGACGACGCTGAGAAGATGGGCTTCACCTACAGCGGGTTCGCCCTGACCAGCCTGCCCCACAAGCCGCAGTCCGAGACCGTCTGGCGCCGCGAAGGCCACAACCTGACGATGCTCATGGAGAGTGGACGCGACCGTGCTGGCAAGCCCATCGGCCTGCCCTACGGCTCCTATGCTCGCTTTATCCTGCTGTTTCTACAAAGCGAAGCCATCCGGACCAGCTCCCGAGAAGTCGAGCTGGGCCGGTCCATGCGCGTCTGGTTGGGGTCTATGGGCCTCTCGATCGGCGGTACGACCTATAAAATGGTCAACCAGCAAGCGGCGCGGATCTCCGGCTGCTCCCTGACCTTCTTCGCTGACCGGGCAGGCGCGCAGATCAAGAGTCGGGGCGGCTTCGTGAAGACCGAGATCAGCATGACGGCCACCCTCAGCGATCAGCCGTCGTTGTGGCAAGACCGCGTGCTGCTCGACGAGGATTTCTACCGGGCGCTGCGGGAACACCCCGTCCCGGTCAGCGAGGCGGCGCTTAGGGCAATCGGCGCCCGGTCCATGGTACTCGACGTCTACATCTGGCTGGCCTATCGGCTCCATGTCCTAACTCAGGACACCTCTATCACCTGGCTGTCCCTTCACGCCCAGTTCGGGGCCGCCTTCAGCCGACTCCGCCGGTTCAGGGAGCACTTCCTTGAATGCTTGGCGATCGCGCTGGCCGCCTATCCGGACGCACGGGTAACGGCAACTGAGGAGGGGTTGATCCTGCACCCGTCGCGCCCGGCGGTCCGGAAACTCCCCCGCCCATAGAATCCACGCGGTAGCGAGCGGCGCGGTAGGCCTGCCCACAGATTCCACGTTTTCCGATGGCTAAGGCGATTTTCGGGACCGCTTCCGAGCCGTCACCGGTGAGGCGGATACCTGGCGCCTCAAGTTTGGAGTTTGGGGGCGCGCCCTCCCCTGCCCTTTTAGCTGCGAAGGCAAGTAGAACAAGCATTGAGTGAGAGTGACGTCGGTCGCTGATGTCCGATGGTCTTAACCGCGGAAACTGGTCCAGCGGGAGTGCGAACTGTTGGGCGCTTTAAGGCCCTGAGGAGGGGACGGGTGCTGACCCCCCAGAAGGCCCGTGCAGCTACAGGTCTATTCAGAGATACTGCACCGTCCGCTGTATTCGCTCCCTTCCGTTCCGTCAGCGATCTTGTGCTCGCCACGCGAGCCGCCGAAGCCGGCTGCTGCTTGTGGCCTTCCACTCGGCCATCAGCTCCCCGGAATCCTCATCTTTCTTTTCCAGCTTCCTGCCATAGCGGTGCATCGAGGCGTCCACGATGATGCCCCGGCTCACGAATTGCTCCCGGGCGTATCGCTCCACCGCCTCCCAGCGCTGTTCGAGGTTCAGCCCGTAATCGAGGGTGAGGATGTTCTCCTTCATCCACCGGGCGTTCTTCCGCGTTTCGAGCTTGAGCGCCTCCGTCCACAGGCGTTGGCGATCCGTGGCCCAGGACGGGGAGTATGCCGGGGCCCAGATGGTACTGCGCTCGATGATGTGGCGTGCCCGGTTCCGATAGTCGTGGGCGGTCTACTCCTTTTCGTCGAACAGCGGCGAACCGGAGCGGTAGGCAATGTTGCGGATTGGGCTCTGGCTTACGACAGTCTTTGAGCCCGACGGGTAAGCAGTGGTAGCCTCCGGCGAAAGAGAAGACCGCCGGGAGTCGTTCTTGAACTCACTTCGATAAAAGCCCGCTTCGGGCATAGTAGTAGGAAGGCTCTAAAGGTGCAGTTACAGGTTCTTACGAACCTTGTCGGTGCGGGCGCGCCACACTGTCAACTGGAGATGATGTATTTGTGCCGCGTTTATGCTGGGGCCGGGTCGGTATGATGTCCAATGGTAGGACGACAGTACGGTCCGATGGTCCGTCGGGCTACACGGTAAGACGTGAGACCGGGCCGTATCGGCGTGACAGGTTTTACCGTCCGACGAGCGGACGGTATCTCGGTATGGCCCACTTACCGCATCCTGTCATACCGGGGCACGGCCTACGGTAAGAGTGTCGTTCGGTTGGACATACCGCCACAACGATTGAGCATCGGTTCTGGGGCTGAGGGATTGGCGACGCCAGGCGCGCCCGCCGTCTGACAGCCGGACCGTATGACAGTATGATGGACTGGCCGTCCAACCGCCCTTCACCCGGATGCGGACGGTCCGACGTAACGCCGACTGACGTCTCTTCAGGTCTTACAGGTCATACCGTGTTCCATGCTGACTGTCTCACCGTCACTCCGGTATGACCCGTCCAACCGAAATAACGGTATGACGCAGACACTAGACGCCGACGCGTCCTGATGCCCGTGGACGCGGCAGAGTGCGGACAGCGTCACTCCTCCGGTCCTAGTTTGACCAGGAGAAGGGCGTACCGTCCGACATCCTGACCGTCTTACCAGCATGACGTCCGACCGTACTTTCCGTCCGACGCAGCTCCCGTGTGATCGACGAGATGACGCTGGCCGAAGCGCTCCAAAGTCTGTGCTTCTCGGTCCTGATCACCGCCTCGCCGTGCCCCCCACAGTTTGGCTTGCCTGGCGTTCACCGATGCGACCGTCCGACTGTTCAAACCGTGATACGCAGATCCTCGGGCAGAATCTCGTCATACGGTCCGCGCGTCCGACCGTCCTACCACATGACGGTGTGGCCCGAACGACAGTCCGCCGGTCAGCCGTACGACGGTCGGCCTTAGATGGTTGATCCAACCGTCCGGCGCGTCCTATCGTCCTACGAGGGGACAGACTTACGGTCATACCGTACGATAGGGGATGGATATGGGGCGTATAATCACTGTGGCGTCAGGGAAGGGGGGCACAGCGAAGTCCTCCCTGACGATGACCCTGTCCGCCACGCTGGCGGCCATGGGCTACCGGGTGGCCGTCATCGACGCCGACCCGAATGCCTGCTTCGCCCAGTGGCATGGCATCTATGAGGGGGCACCGTTCGACTGCATGGCGGAGGTGCGCCAAGACGAAATCGTGGATCAGGCCCAGGCTCAGGCGGCTGACCATGACGTGGTGCTGATCGACACCGCGGGGTTCGGCAACACCACCGCCGCCTTTGCCGCCGGTACCGCTGACTACGTCCTTGTGCCGGTCATGCCCGACAGGGCGAGCGCCGTGGAAGCCATGCGCATGGTCCGTCAGGTCGGCAGCTTCGCGAAGGCGAGCCGCCGGGAGATCCCCGTCGCCCTGGTGAGGGCACGGTGGAACGCGAAGGGCCTAGTGGAGCGCGCCGTGCTGGCGGACCTAGAGGCGGCCAACGCCCCCGTGC
Organism: Muricoccus radiodurans; assembly: GCF_050154705.1. Taxonomy (GTDB): domain Bacteria; phylum Pseudomonadota; class Alphaproteobacteria; order Acetobacterales; family Acetobacteraceae; genus Roseomonas; species Roseomonas radiodurans. The sequence goes on from NZ_CP189563.1 coordinate 81,616, forward strand.
TGGACGCTTTCTTTGCGGATCTCTCCGACTTCGGAAAGCTGACCCTGTCCGGACGGGTGCCGACGACTGGGAAGATCGCCCAGCAGACGGAGAAGATGATCGCGGAGCTGATCGGCCTTGGTGCTGTACCCGCCAAGCCCACCAAGAAGGCGAAGGCTGCCTGATGTCGTTCAAGCCGAAGAAGATCGCCGAGCCGGGGGAGGGGGGGGCACCGCCCGCCCGGCCGTCGAGCAAGGAATTGGCCGAGGCCCTGGCGCCGATCGCCTCAACGCTGATCCCAACCTCACCGCCACCGCCTGTCGTCACGCCTCCTCCACCGGCTCCCGCCCCCGAGCCCGTTGTACGGCAACCTGCCGAGCCGGTGCTCATGATGTCGTTCAAGGCGTCGAAGCCGTTCGCGAAGATGCTGGCGCAGGCCGCGGAAGGCGAGGGGGGTCTCCGCCGCCTTGTCGCCCGCGTGTTCCACGAGGCGGGCTACGCGGTCCCGCCGTCAGAACTGCAGCCGCAGCGCCGACGTCGGACGTATGACTGACTGACGTCCGACGTCATATCAGCTGCGGTGCGGATGATTGGCTGGCCGCCAGTCATCTTCGAAGCGGTTGCCTTTCTCGGCATTCCAGGCGTCGTCCAGCACCTGGAGATTCCGCACATCGAGGGCCAGGTGGGGATGCGTCCGCCGAGGCCGGACATGGTCGACGTTGAGGCGAACGCCGTCCTGCTTGCCCCGGCCGCAGAGCTCGCACCGCCCATCGCTGGCCCGTAACGCTTCGTCGCGGACCCGCGTCCACTCCAGCGTCCGCAGAAATGCGTTGACGATCGAAGCGGGTGTTCCACTTGGCGCTACCCGCTTAGCAGAGCCGCGGATGCCACGGTCTGCTGGCCCCAGTTGAGCTTGGCAGGGAAGGGCGCAAAGCCGCCATGGCCAGATCTGGCGGATAACAGCCGGTCCGCTTCCTGCAGCGGCGATGCAGGAAGCGGACATGCGATCCATGGCAGTTCCCGCTCCAGGCATACTGACCCGGCGCGTCCGAACGATCACCCGGCGGTGAAATCGGTGGAGACGGATACGCTGCGCCACTGCGCCAGGATGGCCGCGTCCGCCTCGTGCTTCGCCTCGATCGCCGCGACCGTGTCGCTGCCCAGCGGTAGGCGGACCGGCGGGTCCGGCGCCTCCGCGAAGGCGACGAGCACCTCCGCGAGCCGGACGGGATCGCCGGGCTGGTTGTGGCTCAGCCCGGCCGCGGCGCCGCGGACCGCGCCGGCCGTACCGTCGTAGTCGTCAATGCGGGAGGGGCTGACCGCGAGCGAGGACGGGTCCAGGAAGTCGGTGCGGAAGTATCCCGGCTCGACGACGGTGACGTGGATCCCGAGCGAGGCGAGCTCCGCGTGCAGCGCCTCGGACAGGCCCTCGACCGCGAACTTGGTCGAGCAATAGATGCCGAACCCCGCGCCGCCGCGGTAGCCGCCGACGGAGGAGATGTTGAGGATGCGGCCCGAGCGCGCGGCCCGCATGGCGGGCAGGACCGCCCGGGTGACGTTGAGCAGGCCGAACACGTTCGTGCGGTAGATCGCCTCGATCTCGGCGGGGCCGGCCTCCTCGACGGCGCCCATGAGGCCAAAGCCCGCGTTGTTGAGCAGGACGTCGATCCGCCCGAAGCGCTCCAGTGCCGCCCGCACGGCCGCGACGGCCTGCGCCTCCTCCGTCACGTCGAGGGCGACGGGGAGAAGGTTGGGATACGCGCCGAAGCGCTCGGTGATCGCCCGCGGGTTGCGGGCGGTGGCGACGACAGCGTCGCCCTGGGCCAGGGCGCGCTCGGTGACGAGGGCGCCGAAGCCGCGCGAGGCACCCGTGATGAACCAGGTCTTCATGGTGGTCGTCCTTCGAAGGGGGTTGCCGAACGGGGTTGCGGGACGGCTCAGGCGAGGACCTCGGCCAGCTCGATCAGGTTGCCGAAGGGGTCGGCGAAGAAGGCGAGGCGGCGGCTGATCGCGGGCAGCTCGAAAGGCTCCGTCACGATCGTCACGCCGCGCGCGCGCAGCGTCTCCACGGTGCGGTCCACGCTGTCCACGTTGAGGCAGAAATGGTGGTAGCCGGCGTAGCCCAGGCTATCGGCGAGGTCGGTGTAGGGACGCACCTCCCGCGGGGCGGGCTCTCCGCCGCCGAGGATCTCGACCAGGAAACGGTCGTCGGCTGCCGGCGCGAGATAGGCGAGCTTCTCGTCGGCGTAGTCCCACTCCGCGACCACGCGGAAGTCGAGCGTCTCGACGTACCAGCGCTTCGCGCTCTCGAGGTCGGGCGTGCGGACGGCGACGTGGTGGCCGCGCATGTCGGCGAAGGGGGAGGTGCCGTTCGGGGCGGGGAGTGTGAAGTCGGCCATCGTCTGCTCTCTCGTCAGGGGGCGGCAGGGGCGCTGCCCGTGAGAGGAGGTTTCGGCCTTTTCGATTGCAGCGATTAGATCGATAGTCCTCCGATCAGTCCTGAATGGTGTTCAGCAATGCGGGCCACCGAACTGGCCGAACTGGCGGCCTTCGACGCGGTGGCGCGGCACCGCAGCTTCCGCCGGGCGGGGGAGGAGCGCGGCGTGACCGCCTCTGCGATCAGCCACGCCGTCAGCGGGCTGGAGGCGAGGGTCGGCATCCGCCTGCTGAACCGCACTACCCGGAGCGTCTCGCTCACCGATGCCGGCGCGAGGCTGCTGGCGCAGCTGTCGCCCGCCTTCGGCGAGATCGGGTCGGCGCTCGACGCCCTGAACCGGTTCCGCGAGACGCCCTTCGGCAAGGTCCGCATCAATGCGCCGAACTCGGTCGCGGCCATCGTCCTCGGGCCGGTGATGGGGCCGCTGATCGCGGCGAACCCGCAACTCGAGCTGGAGATCGTCGCGACCGACCGGCTCGTGGACATCGTCGCGGAGGGCTTCGACGCCGGCATCCGCCTTGGCGAGAGCCTGCGGGAGGGCATGACCGCCGTGCGGATCGGGCCGCGGCTGCGCTTCGCCGTGGTCGGATCGCCCGCCTATTTCGAGCGGCACCCGCCACCGAAGGTGCCGGCCGACCTCAAGGGCCATGTCTGCGTCCGAAACATCTTTCCGAGCGGCGCGGCCTATCCCTGGGAGTTCAGTCGGGCGGGGAAGTCCGTCGCCTTCGAGCCGACGGGCCCCCTCTCGCTGGATGATCACGAGCTGATGGTGGAGGCGGCGATCTCCGGCGTGGCGCTCGCCTACGTGTGGGAGGGGCGGGCGCGCCTCCACCTCGAGAGCGGCCGGCTAGTGGAGTGCCTCGCACCGTGGTGCGCGCCGGAGGAATGGCTCTACCTCTACTACCCCGCGCGCAAGCACCTCTCGGCCGGGCTGCGCGCGGTCATCGAAGCTCTGCGCGCCTGATGCCCCGCCTATGGGTCGAAGGGCGATCTGGCGTGACTGTGGGACAGTGGGCGCCGATCCACTCCCGGCTCATGTCCGCTTCCGAGACGACAAGACCGGCACCTGGATGCCGGAGATGGACGCTGAGCCGACATGTCCGGAGTTGGCCGATTGCGGACAGACTGCTCTTGGGCACTCTGGTCGAGGAAGCGGACCTTGATTCCCGGACGGGATGGACCGCTCGCATCGGCGCCGGACATAGCCTCCCTGTCTCGGCCTCACGTGCGTTATGAGAAGGGTTACCGTCCGAAGGTCCCTTCATGAACGATGCCCGCGATCCCCCCAGCCTCGACGAGGTCGTCATCACGGACGAGCTGGATCGCCGGCCCTCGCGCGCCCCGGACCATGAGGCCGAGAGCCGGGCATTGCGGGCGCTGGCCGAGACGATGGCCGCCGAGCCTGGGATGGTGCTGCAGCGCCTCGCCGAAACGGCAATGGAGCTGACCCGGTCGGACTCCGCCGGCATCAGCCTCCTCGAGCCCGGAGCGGAGGGAGACGTCTTTCGCTGGGTCGCGACGGCCGGCGCCTACACGCCGCACCTGAACGGCACCATGCCGCGCGGAGCGAGCCCATGTGGCGAAGTGATCGCGCGCGACAGGGTGCTGCTCTTCGACGTCCCGGAGCGCGTCTACCCCGCGGGCCGTCAGGCTCAGCCACGCATCGTCGAAGGGCTGCTCGCGCCCTTTCACGTCGACGGCCGGCCGACCGGCACGATCTGGGTGTTGAAGCATACCCCCGAAGGGCGCTTCGAACGGGAGGATGCGCGCCTCCTGGAGAGCCTCAGCCGCGTCGCCGCCGCCGCCCATGGGATGACGTCGGCGCTGGAGGCCGTGAAGGCGGGTCATTCCGAGCTGGAGAGGCGGGTCGAGGAGCGCACGAGGGCGCTGCGCGAGAGCGAGGGGCGGCACGCGTTCCTCGTGCGGCTGGGAGATGCGCTGCGTCCGCTCAGGGATGCCGCCGAGATCCAGGCGGCGGCAACGCGGCTCCTTGGCGAGCACCTCGGCGCAAGCCGCGTCGCCTACGTCGAGATCTCCGGGGACGAGTACATCATCGCTCGCGACTACACCCGCGGCATCCCCTCTATGGCCGGCCGGTATCCTGTTGCCGCGTTCGGCCCCGGCAAGCTCGCTGAATACCGCACGGGTAAGACGCGGGTGGTCCACGACACGAGGGCCGACCCCCACAACTCCGCGAATGACAGCGCGAATCTCGCGGCCGCAGGCGTCGGGGCAGGCATCGGCGTGCCGTTGGTCAAGGAGGGCGTGTTCGTCGCGAACCTCGTCGTCCACATGAACGTGCCAAGGAGGTGGACCCCGGAGGAAGTCGCCCTCGCGGAGGAAACCGCAGACCGCACCTGGGCCTCAGTGGAGCGCGCCCGCGCTGAGGCGGCGCTGCGCGAGAGTGAGAGGCGCTACCGTACCCTGTTCGAGACGATGGGGCAGGGCTTCGCCCTCGTGCAGCTGGTCCGCGACGCTTCGGGGCGGGTGGTGGACCAGCGTTACCTCGAATTGAACCCTGCCTTCGAGCGGCTCCTCGGGGTTCCGATCGCACGGGCCTTGGGGCGGCTGGCGAGCGAGGTGTTCCCCGGCATGGACCCCCGGTGGAGCGAGAGGTTCGACAGCATCCTCGCCGAGGGCAGGCCGGAGCGGATCGAGCGCTTCTTCGGTGTCACCGGGCAGTGGTTCGAGGTCTACGTCTACCCCGCCGGCGGGGACCGCTTCGTCGCCCTCTACGAGGACATCACCGCGCGCAAGAGTGCCGAGGCGGCGCTGCGCGAGGCCGAGGCGCGGTTTCGCGCGTTCGCCGATGCAGTCGAGGACGTGTTCTACATCACGGACTTCGAGGCAGGGCGCCTTCTCTATCTGAGTCCCGGCTATGAGCGAGTCTGGGGCCGCCCGGCGGCCGAACTGCTGACCGACGTATCCCGCTTCCCCGACGCGGTGCATCCGGATGACCGGCCCGCGCGGCGCGAGGCCCAGGCAGTGCGCGCTCGAGGCGAGCCGGCTACCGTCGAGTACCGCATCCACCGCCCCGACGGCGAGGTGCGCTGGATCCTCGACCGCTGCTTCCCTATCCGGGGCGCGGAGGGACGCCTCTCCGCCGGGGTTGCGACCGACGTCACGGAGCGCCGCCGCGCCCAGGCGGCGCTGTGCGAGAGCGAGGAGCGCAACACCCTCCTCGTCCGCTTCGCCGACGAGGCGCGTGGCCTCTCCGATCCGGCGCTCGTCGCGGAGGCGTCCTGCCGCATCCTAACCGAGCGGCTCGGCACGGACCGGACGCTCTGGGCCGTGATCGATCCGCAGCGGCGGGAGTACGCCGCCGAGTGGGCCTTTCTCGCCGACGGCACGCGCGCGGAGCCCTCGCGCTGGCCGCTCGACCCGCGAGAGCCCTTCGCGGCGGAGCACCTCGCTGGGCGCACGGTCGTGTACGACGACAGCGAGGGCGATCCACGCATCCCCGCTCCGGTCGGGAAGGCAATGGCGGAACGGGGGCTGCGCGCCGGGATCGCGGTGCCGGTCCTCGTCGCCGGGGTGCTCCGCGCCGTCCTCAACACGAGCCAGCCAACCGTGCCCCGACGCTGGCGGCCGGAGGAGGTTGCCTTCGTCGAGGCGCTTGCGGGCCGAGCCTGGGCTGAGATCGAGCGCGCCCGCGCCGAGGCCACTCGGCGCGAGAGCGAGGCGCGGCTGCGGGACGTGCTCGACTCCATGGCGGAGGGCTTCGCGCTGCTCGGACCCGACTTCACGATCCGCGACGTTAACGACGAGGCGATCAGGCTCAACCGCCGGCCGCGCGAGGAGCTGATCGGGGAGTCGCACTGGGACGCCTTCCCCGGCTCCGACGGGGCGCCGATCGGCGAGCTTCTCCGCCGCGTGATGCGCGAGCGCGTGTCCGGCGCCGTGGAGCACCGGTACGTCTGGCCTGATGGCCGTGCCACATGGCTCGACGCGCGCGCCTACCCGACGCTGGACGGCGGCGTCGCGATCTTCTGGCGCGACGTGACCGACCGCAAGCGGACGGAGGAAGCCCTGCGCGCGAGCGAGGAGCGTTACCGTACCCTCTTCGAGGCCATGGACGAGGCCTATGCCGTGGTGGAGGTGCTCCGGGACGAGGCCGGCGTGTGGAAGGACTTCCGCTTCCTTGAGGTGAACTCCGCCTTCATGGCGCACACCTCGATGCCCTACCCCGTGGGCCTGACGGCGACGGAGCTGCTCGGCACCCCGAACCCGCGCTGGACGCAGCTGTACGGGCAGGCGCTCGATACCGGCGAGGCGTTGCGGGTTCAGGAAGGCGAGCCGACGCTGGGGCGCGTTTTCGACCTCAACATCTTCAGCCTGGATCGCGAACGGAACCGGGTGGCGGTGCTGTTCACCGACATAACCGGGCGGCTGCGCGCCGAGGAGGCACTGCGGGAGAGCGAAGCGCGCCTGGCGATGCTGCTGGAGCTGCTGCCCGTCGGCGTCGGCCAGTTCGATGCAGACGGGCGCTTCGTCCTCGTCAATCCCGCACTGCGCCGCCTGACGGGGGAGGTCCTCCCATCGAGGGAGGTACCGCCAAGGTGGCGGGGCACGGACGCCACGGGGCAGGAGGTGCCGCCGCAGGACTACCCCGGTGCGCGGGCGCTACGGGGCGAATCCGTGCCGGTCGGGATGGACTTCGAGACGGACGCCGACGGCACGCCCCGCTGGTTCCAGGTCGGGGCGGTGCCGCTCCTTTCGGATGGCGCCGTCACGGGCGGCATCTGCGTCACGGTGGACATGACGGAGCGGCGGCGTGCGGAAGCGGCGCTGCGGGAGAGCGAGGAGCGCCTGCGCCTGGCCCTCGACGCCGCGGAGATGGGCAGCTTCGTCTGGTATCCCGAGGAGGACCGGGGCGAGCCGGACGCGCGAGCGCTCGTCCTCTTCGGCTTCCCGTCCGACCACGTGATGAGCCTGCGGGGGATGCTGTCCACCCTGGTGCATCGGGATGACCAGGACCGCTACGCCGTGGCCGTCGCGCGCGCGCTAGACCCGGCGGGCGACGGCATCCTTCGGGAGGAGGTCCGGGTTGTCCGGCTGGACGGGACGGAGCGCTGGCTTGCCGTCGCGGGCCAGACCCGCTTCGGGACGGGGCGGCGCCGGGTGACGCGCAT
>NZ_CP189564.1:0-79693 GCF_050154705.1 Muricoccus radiodurans
AACACCTACAACCGGCTCGGCATGCCCGACACCTTCGCCCGCGCCTGATCAAACCAGAACAGAGAGGTTGTCGTGCCCGTCACCTGAATTCTGCAACAGCGCCAAATCTATTTCTGACCGCGACTGACGACTAATGGCATTGTTGGGAAGACTGCCTGTCTGTTTCAGGCGCCATAGTTTCAAGGAGAAGATCGTCATTGCAGATTAGCGAGCATCCCGGTCCAGATCTGCGCGACGATGACTGCGGTTGGCACAATGCCCGTGCTCGAAGTCGGCCAGAGTCTCCAGGATGCGACAATCTCCGACATCGCCACCAGCGCAGTTCTCGGCCATGCGCGACAACTCACCTCGAAGCGCTTCAAGGCGCGCGATCCGAGCGTCCACTTCCTGAATCTGAGCCGTGGCAAGACTGTGGGCTACCGAGCAGTCGGTCCCAGATGAATCTGCCAAACGAAGGAGCGACCGGATCGCGTCCATGGAAAAACCCAACTCGCGAGCATGCCGAATAAACCCGAGGCGCCGCAGTTGATCCTGGTTGTAGGCTCGATGCCCTCCCTCCGTCCTGGCCGGAGGCGGCAACCAGCCTTCGGATTCGTACCAGCGGATGGTCGTGACCTTGACACCGGTGAGACGGGAAAGCTCGCCGATACTCACAAGACCCGAAGACTGGAGCATGGCTCTAAAATCTCTAGAAACTAGAACATGCAGATGATCAGGCGGTGACGCTTCTGCAAGACTTGGGGCGCCGGACACGCCGTGACCAAAAAGCGTCCCTAAGCCCCGGCTGACTTCCGTCCCGAGCAGCACAGGGCCGCTGCCCAGCTTGCTGGGCAAGGGATAGCGTTAAGCTCCTGTGACAAGTCTGCACCTGGGTAATGGCCACGCTTATGCCCCTGATCGAGTGAGAAGCAGGCGGAGTTTCTCGGCAGCGACCTGCGGTGATTCCTTGTGATCGATGGTCCCTGCGAAACGGCCCGCGGCGTCCAGCAGGAAGACGCTCGCACTGTGGTCCATGGTGTAGCCGCCGCCCTCCAGCGGGACGCGCCGGTAGAGGACGCGGAAGGACCGCGCGGCCTCCGCCACCTGGCGCTCCGTCCCCGACAACCCGACGATGCGGCTGTCGAAGGATGCCAGATAGTCGGACATCGTTCGCGGCGTGTCCCGCTCGGCGTCAACGCTGATGAAGAGCCAGTTGATCCGGTCAGCCTCGGCCCCCAAAGCCTCGATCTGCGTGGACATGTCGTTCAGCGTGGTCGGGCAGACATCCGGGCAGAAGGTGAAGCCGAAGAACACGGCGGACGGCTTGCCCAGGAAGTCCCGCTCCGACACCGCGCGGCCCCAGTGATCCACGAGGGAGAAGGGACCGCCGATGCCGAGCGAGCCGGGGCCGGTCGCGACGGGCGGGCGGCGAAGCGGCCCGTCCGTGACGAGCCAGCCGGCCGCGGTGCCGAGAAGGACGAAGCCGAGAACGGCCACCGCAAGCCAGGCCACAAGGCGCACGCGTCGCAGCATCGCTAGTGTCCCGGATGCCCACCGGTCCGGGCCCCCGGCGCTTCCACCGAGAGGTCCACGGCGACCTCCCCGGCCCGCTCGAAACGAAGGACCAGCGGCACCCGGCCGCCGCGGGCGAAGGACCCGGAGGGCCCGACCAGCATCGCGTGGATGTTGCCGGGCTCGAGGCGCACCGTCTCTCCGGGCGGGATCGGGACCCCGGCGGCGAGCGGCCGCATCCGCGCCACGCCGTCCACCATGCTCGTCGCGTGCAGTTCCACCGACCGGGCCATCGGAGACGCGGCGGAGAGCAGGCGGTCCGGCGCGCTGCCCTCGTTCCGCAGAGTCAGGTAGCCGGCGGCGGTGGGCGCGCCGTTGGGAACGGCCCGCGTCCAGCCGCGGCTGACAACGATGTCGCCTGCCCGCTGTTCCTGGGCCAGGACAGGGCCGGCGGAAAGGCCGAGCAGCATCCCGGTCGCGCCGAGCAAGTTTCGGCGGTGGATCATCAACATCATCTGTCTTCCTGAAGCTTCGTCTCGGTCATGGGCGCCGGCGGGCGACCGTTCGTCACGGCCCTGCCCGACCCATTGGCATGGCCTGCCATCGCAGGAGCTCGGTCTCCCGCTCCTGGAGGATCTGCTGTGCGAAGGCGCGGATCTCGGGGCTCCTCGCCTGGTCCAGTGCCAGCCGGGCCATGTCGATGGCACCGCGCTGATGCGCGAGCAGGGCGGGGATGAGATCGCGATCCGGGTCGCCGGTCAGCGCGGCGTCGATCTCGCGGCGCATCTGCTCCACCACCTCACGGTATCCGCGCGCTGCGCGCCGATCCGGTGTCCCCGGGACGGAACCATCAGGCATCGGGCCGTGCCAGTCATGGGAGGATGCGGCTGGCGGTGCCGTGGTGTGACCCTGGTGGTCGGACTGGGCCAGGGCAGGCCCCGCGGTCAGGACCAGTCCCGCTACCGTCAGGCGCCGGCCGATGGTCACGCCCTTTCCATCATCGCCGCCTCGCCGATCGTCGCGGCCGCTCATCCCGGCGTCTCCCGGGATGCGGCGGCCGCCGGGCGGACCGTGGCCAGAAGGAGCATGCCCACGCCGCAGACGATGCCGACATCCGCCATGTTGAAGGTCGGCCAGTGCCAGCCTTCGTAGTGGGCATCCAGGAAGTCCGTCACCGCCCCGCGCCGCAGCCGGTCCGCCACGTTGCCGATGGCACCGCCGACGATGAGGCCGAGCGCGGGCACCTCCAGGCGCGACGTGCTGCGCCACATCCAGACCAGCAGCCACGTCACCACCGCCAGGGCCACCCCGCTCAGGATCCAGACGGAGGAAGCCGGCCCGCCGGCGAACATCCCGAAGGTCACGCCGGTGTTGAAGCCCAGCCGCAGGTTAAGCACCGGCAGCACGACGATGCCGGGCGAGTAGGGCGGCCAGAGGGCATCGAGCGCCCAGGCTTTCGTCACCTGATCCACCAGCAGGGCCGCCAGGGCGACCGGCAGGCCGAGCCGCCAGAAAAGAGGAGCGCGCGTCATCCGAGCCTCACGAGAGCGGGAAAGACCTGGATCACCCAGGTTGCGACCAAGGTGGTCTGTCCGGTGATCATCAACACGCCCATCGCGGCCATCACCGCACCGGACGCGACCTGCAGGCCGCGCCCGAAGCGGGCGAAGCGCCGGAGCTGCGCGGCCGCGACCGGCAGGTAGAAGGCGACGAGCAGGAAGGGCACGCCCAGTCCCGCCGCGTAGGCCGCGAGCAACGGCAGGCCGGTCCAGTCGCCCTGGACGGCGGACACCGCGAGCACGGCGCCGAGCACCGGTCCGATGCAGGGTGTCCAGGCGAAGCCGAAGGCCACGCCGAGGAGCGCAGCCGATATCGGCGTGCCACCGGATGCCGCGAGCGGCAGCCGGACATCCCGCATGAGGAAGGTGAGCCGAAGCAGGCCGGTCTGAACAAGGCCGAAGAAGAGCACGAGCGCGCCGCCAGCCATCTGGATCTCGAGGCTCCAGCGCCGGAGCGCCTGCGATAGCGCCGAGGCCGAAAGACCGAGCACCACGAAGACGAGCGAAAACCCGGCCACGAAGCAGAGGCCGAGGGCGAGTGCCCTCGCCCTGGGAGGCGCGTCGCGCAGCCCGGTCCCGAGCGCCCAGGCCACCCAGCCCGGCACGAGCGGCAGCACGCAGGGCGAGAGGAAGGAGACGAAGCCGCCGGCGAAGGCCAGCAGCATCCCCAGCGGAGAGGCGTCCACGGTCATGCGGCCCGCTTTCGGCGCCGCGTCATGGCCAGCATCCCGAGGAGGAGGACCGAGACGCCGAAGGGCCCGTCCCCGAGGCAGGCGTAAAGGGTGGCGTCCGGGATCGCCCCGGGCAGGCCCGCGTCGAGAACGCCCGACGTGGCGAGCGGGAGGGTCGCGCGCACCCGGCCCTGCGCGTCCGTGACCAGGGAGATGCCGCCATTGGCCGCGCGCACCAGCGGCAGGCCGAGTTCCACCGCGCGGAGGCGGGCGGCGAGCGCGTGCTGGTGGGGACCCCAGGAGGTCCCGAACCACGCGTCGTTGGTCACTGTCAGGATATAGCCGGGCCGTGGGCCATCGGCCGGAAGGCCGGCGGGGAAGATCGCCTCGTAGCAGATCAGCGGCCAGGCGCCGGGCAGGCCCGGCACGGGCAGCGGGGCTCGCGACGTACCCGGGGTGAAGTCGGTGCTTCCCACGGTGAGCTTCGGAAGCCGGGCGAGGAGGCCCCGCAGCGGCACGTACTCGCCGAAGGGAACGAGGCGGATCTTGTCGTAGGTGTCCAGGATCTCGCCCTGCCGGTCGAGGACGACGACGCTGTTGCGGAGCGAGACGGCACTGCCTCCCTCCGCGACACGCCGCACCGCGCCGGTGACCAGCGCCCCGCCCGGCGGCACGGCCGCTGCCACGGCCGAGCGGATGGCGGGCTCCTCGGCCAGGAGGTAGGGCACCGCGCTCTCCGACCAGATCACATGCGTCGGCGGGGTGTCGCCGGCCGTGGGAGACAGGCTCAGCCCGATTAGGCGGGCCAGGATCCGTTCCCGCTCCTCCGGCGCCCATTTCAGCGCCTGCGGCACGTCGGGCTGCACCAGCCGCAGCCGCACGCCGGGCACGTCCGGCAGGGGATCGGCCTGTAGGCGGAGGGCTCCATATCCCCAGAGCAGCCCCAGCCCGGCCAGACACAGCAGGGGCGGACACCAACGGCGCCGAGCCCTGAAGGCGAGCGCCGGCAGCACGGCAAGAAGGATGGTGACGAGCCCGAGCCCATGGATCCCCACGAGGGCCGCCGCCTGGAGAGGAGCATCGGCGAAGCCCCAGGCGTAGCCGATGAGGTTCCAGGGAAATCCCGTCAGCAGCGTTCCGCGCAGCCACTCTCCCGCCGCCCAGCACGCGGAAAAGGCGGCCGCGAGGCGCCACCCGCTACGCTCTCCCGCCAGGGCATGCGCCGCCGCGGCCGAGAGCGCGGGAAACGCGGCCAGGAGGGCGCCGAGTCCCAGCAGTGCCGGCAGGGCGAGGGCGCCGAAGCGCGCCGCATCCACCGCGAAGGCCTCGGTGATCCAGTGGAGGCCGACGACGAAGGAGCCGAGGCCGAACAGCCAGCCGAGGAGGAAGGCCCGCCACACCGACCCGGCGCGTTCGAGAAGCAGGAACAGACCGCCATGGGAGAGGAAGATGAACGGCAGCCAGTGAAGCGGTGCCAGAGCGAGCGGCGCGGCCGCGCCGAGGAGAAGGGCCGCGATGCCCTGGACGGCCAGCCCGCCCCCCCGGCGCGACGCCATGGCCCCCGCGACTGACGTTCCGGGCCCATCCATGCCGCCGCCAGGCCGCGGGCCGCCGGCCCGCGCGGTCGCGAGCCCCTCCAGACCGCCCGTCATGGTCAGGGCCGTGCGGCCCGGCCGGCGCGCCGCCCGCACCCACCGGCACGGGCCTCATCCCTGAAAGGAAGCAGGCCCATGGTCATCAGGTAGTGGGCTTCCAGGTGAGGAGGCGAAGGGCGTTGATCGTGACCAGCACGGTCGCACCCGTGTCGGCCAGGATCGCGGGCCAGAGGCCGGTGATGCCGATGAGGGTGGTGACCAGGAACACTCCCTTCAGGCCCACCGCGATGACAACGTTCGTCTTCACGTTCGTCATCGTCGCGCGGGAGAGCCCGACCAGCTCCGCCACGCCGGTCACCCGGTCCTTCAGCACCGCGGCATCCGCCGTTTCCAGCGCCACGTCCGTGCCGCCGCCCATGGCCACGCCGACCGAGGCGGCGGCGAGCGCCGGCGCGTCGTTGATGCCGTCCCCCACCATCGCCACCGCCCCGCCCTGCCGCAGCGCGGCGATCTCGCGCAGCTTGTCGTCGGGCAGCAGCTCCGCCTTCACGTCGAGCCCGAGGCCCCGGGCGATGGCGGCGCCGGTGCGGGCGTTGTCGCCGGTCAGCATCACCGAGCGGACGCCAAGCGCCGAGAGTGCAGCGATGCCCTCGGCGGCATCGGCGCGCGGCTCGTCCCGGATCGCCAGGACCCCGACCGCCCGGCCGTCAACGATGACGGCGACCGCGGTCTTGCCCTCGCTCTCGGCGGCGGTGATCCGCTCGCCCAGGGTGCCGAGGTCGGCTCCCATCTCCCCGGCATGGCGAGGGCTGCCGACGCTGACCCGCTTGCCGGCGACGGTGGCCGTGACCGCCTTGCCGGGCACCGCGCCCTGGTCGGAAGCGGGGGGCGTCGCGATGCCGCGCGCCGCCGCCTCAGCCATGACGGCCTTTGCCAGCGGATGGGCGGAGCCCTGCTCGACGGCGGCCGCATAGGCCAGGACATCCCAGGCCTCGACTCCCGGCGCGGGGAGGACGTCGGTGACGCGCGGCCGACCCTCGGTCAGCGTGCCGGTCTTGTCGAAGGCCACCACCTTCGCGGCGCCGATCTCCTCCAGCGCGGCGCCGCCCTTGATCAACAGACCGCGCCGCGCACCGGCCGACAGGCCCGAGGCCATGGCGGCCGGGACGGAGATGACCAGTGCGCAGGGGCAGGCGATCAGCAGCACGGCCAAGCCGCGATAGACGCTCGTCCACCAGTCCCAGCCCAGCAGGAAGGGCGGCACGAGGATCACCAGCAGCGAGACGATCATCGCGCCCGGGGTCCACCAGGTCGAGAACTTCTCGATGAAGCGCTGGGTGGGCGCGCGGGAGGCGGTGGCCTCCTCCACCATGCGGATGATGCGGGCGATGGTGTTGTCGGCGGCCGCGCGGGTGACGCGCACGCGCAGCGTCCCGTCGGCGTTGATGGAGCCGGCCACCACCGCCTCGCCGGGCCCGCGGGAGACCGGGACGCTCTCGCCGGTCACCGGGCTCTCGTCGAGGGCGGACTGGCCCTCCTCGATGGTGCCGTCGCAGGGCACGCGGTCGCCGGGGCGGATGAGGACGAGGTCACCGACCGTCAGGCGCTCGGAGGGCAGTTCCTCGGTCGTACCGTCCGGGCGAAGCCGCAGGGCGGTGCGGGGCATCAGGGTCGCCAGGGCCCGGATGCCGGCCCGGGCCCGGCCAGCGGCCACGTTCTCCAGCAGCTCCCCCACCGCGAAGAGGAGAACCACGATCGCGGCCTCCTCAGCCGCGCCGATGACGGCGGCCCCCACCGCGGCCGTGACCATCAGGGTTTCGATCGAGAAAGGGCTGCCGGCGCGGGCCAGCTCGAAGGCCCGCCGCCCGAAGGGCACCAGCGCGACGGCCGTGGCGGCCAGGAATAGCGGGTAGGTCAGGCGCTCCGGCAGGATGAGGGAGAGGGCGTAGGCCCCGAGCACGAGGGCGCCGAGGACCCAGACCAAGCGCGCCTTGCCGGTGGCGTACCAGGGCTTCGCCGCGTCGGCCGGGTCGTCGTGGTCGGCATGGGAGTGGCCGAAGGCGCCGTGGCCCTCGTCGGCGCCGTGACTGTGGCCCGCGTGGTCGTGACCGGAATGGTCATGGCCGGCGTGGTCATGATCGTGGCCCGCGCGGTCGGGCGCGCCGCGCGCCGGCTCTGCAAGCCCCGGTGAGGCCAGACGCCGCGCCTTGTAGCCGAGCGCCTCCACGCGGCGCTCCACCTCCTCCGCTGTGGCGCCGCCCGGAGCGAGGGTCAGGCCCATCCGCTCGGCCATGAGATTGACCGAGACGTTGGAGACGCCCGGCAGCCCGCCCACCGCCTTCTCGACCTTGGCGACGCAGGAGGCGCAATCCATCCCCTCCACCCGCCAGGACACGGGCTGGCTCACGCCCCCCGCCCTCGTTGCCGTCTCCATCCAGCCATCTCCTGCCTGACGACGAACGAAATAGGACCTCCAGTCGCTGGAGGTTCAAGAGGTTTCAGGATCCCTCGCTTCAGGGTGCCTTTGGATGCGGCCGGGGAGCGCCTTCCCCTCCGTCGCGGGCGGCAGGGCTCTCGTTCCAGTGCGGTGTGGGGAGGCCGCCGTGAGCCCCTGCCAACTCCACCTGGACGGTCGTGTGGGAGATGCCGAAGCGGGTCGTCAGCATCCCTGACAGCGCCTCCTCCAGCTGCTCCTCCCGCGCCAGGGAAGGAGCAACGACGATGTGCGCGGACAGGGCCGTCCGGCCGCTGCTGAGAGCCCAGACGTGGAGGTCGTGGACGTCCTGCACGCCGCGGACCTCCCGGATCGCGGCCTCCACGGCATCCAGCTCCACGCCGCGGGGAACGCTCTCCAGAAGGACGTCGACCGCCTCCGAGAGCAGGGTCCAAGTCCGCGGCAGGACCCAGAGCGCGATGGCGATGCCGAGGACGGGATCGACCCAGTTCCAGCCGGAGACCCAGATCACCGCCGCCCCGACGATCACCGCGACGGAGCCGAGGAAGTCGCTCCAGACCTCCAGGTAGGCGCCCTTCATGTTGAGGCTGCCCTCGCTCCCCTCGGCGAGGAGGCGCATCGAGATCCAGTTCACGAGCAGGCCCAGGAAGGCCACGACCAGCATGCCGACGCTGCCGACCTCGGCGGGACTGCGGAAGCGGCTCCAGGCCTCGTAGAGAATGTAGAAGGCGACGAGGAAGAGCAGCGAGGCATTGAACGCTGCCGCGAGGATCTCGAAGCGGGAATAGCCCCAGGTGCGGCGCCGGTCGGCGGGCCGCCGTCCGATCCGGATCGCCGCCAGGGCAACCGCCAGCGCCGTAGCGTCGGTCAGCATGTGGGCGGCGTCGGACAGCAGCGCGAGGCTGTTGAAGACGTAGGCGCCCGCCACCTCGGCGAGGAGGAAGCTCCCGGTCAGGATCAGCGCCCTGGTCAGGGCCGACGCGTTGGCACCGCCGCTCGTGTGGTCGTGACCCTGTCCCATGGCGTTTCGTTCCCGTTGTCGTGGTGCTTGCGGACCTTGCTCATGCCAGCTGCAGCCACTGGAGGATCAAGGGGAGGCTGGATCGCCTTCCTCAGCCGAGAGGATCTCGATGACACGGCATTGCGCGATCCGGCCGTGCGCTCCTCGGTCGAGCATGGCCTTCAGCTCCGCGCTGAGGGCCAGAAGCCGTGCCACCTTGCGCTCGATTTCCCCAAGGTGCTCGCGGGCGATCGCGTCCGCTTCGTCACAGGGCTCCTCCGGAAGGGCGGCCAACCGGAGCAGTTGACGAATGGCCGGCAGTCCGAAGCCGAGGTCGCGCGCGTTGCGGATGAAGCGAAGCCGGCCGACATCCGCGCCCGTGTAGGAACGCCGGTTGGCTGGCGTCCGCTGTGGCGTGGTCAGCAGCCCGATGGATTCATAGAACCGGATGGTCGGCACCTTCAGGCGGGACAGCCGGGCGACTTCACCGATGCCGAGAACGTGTCCTGACATCCCTTGCTCCTCTAGTGACTTGAGCAACCAGTTGCGGCGGGCCGAGCGGCGCAGGATGCCGGCCCGCTCCGGTCATCACGTCGAAGCCTTCCGTGCCGATCCCGGTGTGCAGGCGGATGCGACGACGTGATGCTGACCCAGGCGTCCGCCGAGAGGAGAAGCCCATGGCGCAGGAAAAGCCCGGAGCCCATCACCAGCATCCCGGCCATACTCCGGGTGACCTCGACCAGCATGGTCACCGCGACCAGAGCATCACCGAGAAGCCTGGGCCGCACCACGCCCATCCCGGACACACTCCGGGCGACCTCGACCAGCACGGCCACCGCGACAAGAGCATCACCGAGAAGCCCGGGCCGCACCATGACCATCCCGGGCACCAGCCTGGCGATCTCGATCCGCACGGCCATCGTGACAGGAGCGCGCCGCCGAAGCCCTGACCCGGCCTTGCTGGCGGTAAGACGAGGACTGATCCCGCTTCCGCCAGCAGCCAGATCTGGCCAGTAGATCATTAGTCCGGCCACAGCGCCGTTGAAACGTCTGACGTCAGCAATCTTGCGAGGAATCCCCACAACTAACGACGATCTGGTCCGGCGCCGTCTGACGGAGCCGGGCCATCCACGAGTTGCATGCACTCGGTCCCTGGCGGAACACGTCCAAGGTCGGACAGGCAGAGGATCAGCGCGCGATCCCGGACCAGATGGTAGGCGAAGGTGCGCTCGCGGAGCGAAACCGCGACGATCTTCCATCCCTCGGCGACAAGCCGTGGAAGGGAAGCGCTGAGCGGAACACCGTGAATCGGGGCGAGGGGAACGTCGAAGCCCCGAGGGCTCTGACCCAGCGCAGCCTGCCCCCAGACGAGACCGAAGGCACCAAGAAGAACCAAGATCCGCTGACGCATGTTCCACCTCGTTTCTCATCGCGTGTCGATGGCCTCCGATCCGGCAGGAGGACGAAAACATCGCCGATGCGCGGACGAGCATCGGCGGATGTCGAAAGCAGGCGGCGTCAGAAACGCGCCTGGCCGCTGCGGCCTGTGGGATTCCGGAGTTGCAGTGTCACCTGCGTCCCGCGCGGCAGAGCCGCCTGCGCCGTGCCGACCAGCGTGTTGTCGCTGCCGGGCGTCAGCTGCACCACCTGGCGCGATTGACCGGAACCGATAAGCGCGGAGCCGGTATAGCCCGCGGCCGGGACGGCGGTGTTGCCCTCCTCGTAGAGGTGGACGGTAATCGTGCGCTCGGACAGAATCAGTTCGGCATGGATGCCGACCATGTCCTGCATGGTCCCGCCATGGGGGCCGCGGTCGCCATGCCCGTGCGGCGGCGACTGTGCCCAGGCCCCCGCGCTCATCGCCAGGGACGCGGCTGCGGCCAGAAAGAGCCTTCTCATGGTCTGTAATCCCATTCGGTTTTTGGTGGATGGCGATGCGGTGCGGGGTCGGCCGTGACGGCAGCCCGCGCGCCGCGTCCTCACTCGGCCGGCGCGGGTTGCGCGGTGGCCGGGCTTGGGCTGGACGCCTCGGCGGACGCTTGGCGCCCCCCAAAGCGGGCGTAGAGGGCAGGCAGCACGAGCAGGGTGAGCAGGGTCGCGCTGATCAGGCCGCCGATGACGACGGTGGCTAGTGGCTTCTGCACCTCGGCGCCGGCGCCAGTGGCGATGGCCATCGGCACGAAGCCGAGCGAGGCGACGAGCGCCGTCATGGCCACAGGCCGCAGCCGCGTCATGGCGCCCTGGTACACCGCATCCCGGAAGGAGAGCTTTCCCTCCTCCAGCAGCGAGCGGATCGAGCTGGCCATGACCAGTCCGTTCAGCACCGCGACGCCGGAGAGCGCGATGAAGCCGACAGCGGCCGGAACGGAGAAGGGCATGTCCCGCAGCCAAAGGGCCAGCAACCCGCCACTGAGTGCCAGGGGCACGCCGGTGAAGACGAGCAGCGCGTCGCGCACCGAGCCGAGGGCGGCATAGAGCAGCACCAGGATCAGCAGGAAGCACGCGGGCACCACCACCTGTAGGCGCGCCCGGGCCTGGGCGAGGTTCTCGAACTGCCCGCCCCAGGTGATGGCGTAACCGGGCGGAAGCTGCACCTGCCGCTCCACCTGCGCCTGGGCGTCGGTGACGATCGAGCCGATGTCGCGGCCGCGTGCGTTCGCCTGCACGACGATGCGCCGGCGGCCATTCTCCCGACTGATCTGGTTCGGCCCCTCGACAACCCGCAGCGCCGCGAGCTGGCGCAGCGGGAGCGAGGTCGCGGGCCGTCCCTCGACGGGCGGCAACGGAACCGGAAGGTTCCGCAACGCCTCGAGATTGCTGCGTACCGCCTCCGGCAGCCGCACCACGATGGCGAAGCGCCGGTCACCCTCGAAAATCGCCCCGGCCTCTCGACCGCCGACCGCCATGGAGACGACGTCCTGTACGGAGGCGACGCTCAGGCCGCGGCGGGCGATCTCGGCCCGGTCCACTGTTATCTCCAGGAAGGGCAGACCGGTCGCCTGCTCCACCTTGACGTCCGCCGCGCCCTCGATGCCGTTGAGGATTGTCGCGACCTGGCTGGCGATGCGCAGCATGGTCGCGGAATCATCACCGAAGACCTTCACCGCGAGGTCGCCGCGCACGCCCGCGAGCAGCTCATTGAAACGCATCTGGATGGGCTGGGTGAACTCCAGCGCATTGCCCGGCAGGCGCGCGACCGCCGCCTCGATCCGGCGGACGAGTTCGTCCTTCGGCAGCGAAGGATCCGGCCACTCGGCGCGGGGACGGAGGATGATGAAGGTGTCGGACGCATTAGGCGGCATGGGGTCGCTCGCCACCTCCGCCGTGCCGGTCTTGGAGTAGATGACGGCGACCTCCTGGAAGGCGGAAATGCGCCGCTCGATCGCCGACTGCATGGCCTGAGACTGGGCGAGCGAGGTGCTGGGAATGCGGATCGCCTGCATCGCGAGGTTGCCCTCGTCGAGGGTCGGGATGAACTCCTGCCCGAGACGGCTGAACAGGGTCAGCGAGCCGAGGAAGAGGAGGGCGCCGACCGCGATCACCGGAAGGGGTGCCCGTAGCGCGCCCTTGAGCACGGGCTCATAGCCACGCTTGAGGCCACGGACGAGCCACACCTCCTTCTCCTTCACCCGGCCGGAGATCGCGATGGCGATCAGGGCCGGGACGAAAGTCAGTGAGAGGACGAAAGCAAAGGCGAGCGCGATGATGACGGTGAGCGCCATCGGGGCGAACATCTTGCCCTCCACCCCGGTGAAGGTGAGCAGGGGCATATAGACGAGGATGATGATGCCCTGTCCGTAGAGGGAGGGACGGATCATCTCACGGGCGCTGTCGGCCACGGTCTGGAGACGCTCCTCCAGCGTCAGGGCGCGATCCTTCTCGTGCTGTCGCTCGGCGAGGTGGCGCAGGCTGTTCTCGGTGATGATGACGGCGCCATCCACGATCAAGCCGAAGTCGAGCGCGCCCAGGCTCATGAGGTTCGCGCTGATCCCACCGCGAACCATGCCGAAGGCCGTAAGCAGCATCGTCAGCGGGATGACCGCCGCCGTGATCAACGCCGCGCGGATGTTCCCGAGCATGAGGAACAGCACCACGATCACCAGCAGCGCGCCTTCGGCAAGGTTCTTCGCCACGGTCTGGATCGTGGAATCGACGAGGACGCCGCGGTCGAGGACGGCCCGCGCCTCGACCCCGGGTGGCAGGGTGCGGGCTACCTGGTCCAGGCGGGCGTGGACGGCGGCCGCAACCGTGCGGCTGTTGCCACCGATCAGCATCAGCGCGGTGCCGACGACCATCTCCTGGCCGTTGCCGCTCGCGCTGCCGGTGCGAGGGGCCTGGCCGGACACGACCCGCGCGACATCCCGCAGGAGAATCGGCGTGCCGGTGCGGGTCGCGACCACGACGCCTTCCATCTCGGCGGTCGTCGTCAGGCGGCCTGGAGATCGCACGACGAGGCCCTCCCCCGCGCGCTCGACATAGCCGGCGCCGACGCTCGCATTGTTTCGCTCCAGCGCGTCCGACAGGTCCCGGAAGCTCAGGCCGAGCGCCATCAGCCGCGCGGTGTCGGGCTGGACCACATACTGTTTGACGTAGCCGCCGATCGCGTCGATCCCCGCGATGCCCGGCACGGTGCGCAGCTGCGGCCGGATGACCCAGTCCTGGATCGTCCGGAGATAGGTCGCGCGGGCGGCATCGTCGGCCAGCCGCTCGCCCTCCGCCGTGATGTAGCTGCCATCCGCCTGCCAGCCCGGCGCGCCGTCGCGCACCGTGTCCCCGGGCCGGCGCTCGGCGAGGCGCACGGTCCACATCATCACCTCGCCGAGGCCTGTGGACACGGGGCCGAGGCGGGGTTCGACCCCTTCCGGCATGGCCTCGCGCGCCTCGATCAGGCGCTCCAGCACCTGCTGACGGGCGAAGTAGACATCCGTGCTCTCGGTGAAGACCGCGGTGACCTGGCTGAAGCCGTTGCGGGAGATGGAGCGCGTGCTCTCCAGCCCGGGGATCCCGGCCAGCGCCGTCTCGATCGGGAGAGTGACCTGCTTCTCGATCTCGTAGGGCGAGAGGGACGGGGCCAGGGTGTTGATCTGCGCCTGGTTGTTGGTGATGTCCGGCACCGCGTCGATCGGAAGCCGGGTCAGCGCCCAGGCCCCGATCGCCGCGGCCACGAGCGCCAGGAGAACCACCGTCCAGCGCTGCCGGACGGAGAAGTCGAGAATGGGGCCGATCATGTCCGGGCGCTCCTAGTGGCCATGCCCGGCTTCGGACTTGCCCAGCTCGGCCCGTAGGACGAACGCGTTGCCCACCACGATCTCGGTGTCGGGGTCGAGGCCGAAGATGATCTCGTAGTTGTCGGCGTCCTCGCGGCCGATCGCCACGTCGCGCTTCTCGAATCCTTCGGGCGTCCGCACGAAGACGACCCGCTCGCCCTCGATCTCCTGCACGGCCGCGCGCGGGACCATGATGGCGACGGCCTGCTCCTCGGTCGCCAGGTGGGCCGTAACGAAGGCACCGGGCCGCCAGCGCCCGTCCTCATTGCGGATCTCGGCGACGGCGCGGGCCGCCCGCGTCTCCGGGTCGAGGAGCGGGCTGAGGAACACGATGCGCCCCTCGCCCCGCGCGTCCTCGCCGCCGGCGATCGTCACGCCCTGGCCCTGGCGGGCCATGGGAAGGTCGCGCGGGGGCACTGACATCTCCACCCAGAGGCGGGACAGGTCCGCGACGGTGAAGAGTTCCGCATCCGCCGCGGCCGCGGCGCCGAGCACGGCGGTGCGGGCGGTGACCCGGCCCGCGATCGGTGCCCGGATTTCCAACCGCCTCAGCGATGCGGCGGGCTGACGCGGCAACGCGGTGATCTCCGCCTCGGTCAGGCCGAGGGCGAAGAGCCTCTGCCGGGCGAGGTCCACCTTGATCCGGGCTTCCTCGGCGGCCGTGCGGGCCTGGAGAAAATCTTGTTCGGCCGAGATGCGCTGACGCCAGAGCCGGTTCTCGCGCGCGAGCGTCGTCTCGGCGAGTGCGGCCTGGCGGGTGGAGGCGAGGAACTCGCCCTTCGCGTCGGAAATCTCGCGGCTCTCGATGACCACGAGCACGTCGCCGCGCGCCACCTCGTCGCCCAGTCCCTTGCGGACCTCGGCGATCGTGCCGCTCACGCGCGCCGTCACCCGGCCCAGGCGATCCTGGCTCGCGGCCAGGACACCCGGCACCGCGACACGGCCAACCAGGACCCCGCCGCGGACGGGTGCGACCTGGATGCCCGCGGCCGCGACCTGTTCGGCCGTCATGGTGATCCGGCCCTCCTCCCCGTGGTTATCCCCGGCGGCCTCGCCCTGGCCGCCCGCGGGCCTTGGAGCGGCCTGCTGGGCCGGTGCGGGAGCCCTGGGCGTGGCCGGTTGGGCGGCACCGCCGGTGGAGGAGGCGGGCAGGCCAACGGCATTGCGGGCGGTCTGCGGGATCGAGGGAAAGGCGACGGCGAGCGACAGGCCGGCGAGGGCCGAGCCGGCGAGCAGTGCGAAGCGGGCCATCAACGGCCTCCCCCGTTGGATGGGCCACCGGCTTCCTGCCCGCGGAGGCGGTCCACCGCGGCGCGGCGCGCGTGGAAATCACGATAGGCCTCGATGAGCTGGGCGCGGGCGTCCGAGAGGGCGCGCTGGGCGTCCAGCACCTCCAGGAAGCTGAACTTGCCCTCCGCGAAGCCGCCCGATGCGGCACGCGCGGCCTGCTCGGCCGCCGGAACAGCATCCCGCCGGAGCGTCTGCACGGTCCGCCAGGCGAGGGCGGTCCGCTCCTCGGCCGCGATCAGCGAGGCAGCGAGGCTGAGGCGGCCCCGCTCCACCTCCGCCTCAGCCCGCAGCAACTCGGCCTGGGCGCGGGCGATGCCACCCTGATTACGGTCGTAGATCGGCAAGGGGATCGAGGCGCCGAGCACGAAGGCAGTGTCGCGCCCCTCCTGGAAGCGGCGCACCGAGCCCTGCAGGGTGACGTCGGGCACCGCATTGGCCCGCTGGAGCGCGAGGTTCGCCCGCTGCTGCTCCACCGTCACGCCGAGCCGCGCGAAGTCGGGATTCTCCGTCAGGCGGGCCTGCGGGTTCGCCGGCATGGGTGGCCGCAGCGCCGGTCCCACATCCTCGAACCAGGGCTGGCGAGGAGCCATCCCGACCCGGGACGCGCCGATCAGGACCGCGAGGCTGGCAAGCGTCGCCTCGGCCTCGCGGCTCGCACGCTCGGCGGCGATCTCCGCGCTGGCCCGCACGACCTCGGCGCGCTGGACCTGCAGCAGCGGCTCGCGCCCGGCATCGACCCGCGCCCGGGCGACGCGAAGTGTCTCCGCCGCCAGCCGGGCCCGCTCCTGTTCGACGGCGACAAGGCGGCTTGATGCCTCCGCCTCGGCAAGGGCCGTGACCACGTCGCGCGCGAGGTCAAGCCGGGCCCCCTCGAACTCGAGGGTGGCAACGTCACCGTTGCGCGCGGCGGCCGCGATCCGCGCCGCGCGCTGGCCCCCGATCTCGATCCGTTGGGAGAGGCCGATCCCGGTCTCCAGCGCCTGGAAACCTCGGTAGCTCCCGGTTCCCCCGACACCGCCGAAGTTCTCGAAGCCGATCGAGGCCTCCGGGTTCGGTCGAACCCGCGCCTGCAGCGCATCCCCGCGGACCGCCTGACGCGCGGCATCGGCGCTTCTCAGGATCGGGGACCGCGCCAGCGCGGTCGCGACCGCCTGTTGCGGTGAGGTGATGGTCACCGGTCCACCAGCCACGCGGGGATCCTGCCCCCGCACGACAGCCGGCAAGGCAGCCAGCAGGGCTGCCAGATAGACAACACGAACCTTCATGAAGACACCCAGAGAGCTGCGGACCGCGACGGGGCCAGAAAGCGACGCGCGAAGGCGCCCGCTCAGCCGGCTGAATAAGGCGGTTCGTTAAGCCCTGGGTGGTTCGCTCGGGACGTCCAGCTTCCCCGATTCGGGCTCGGGCGTTGCAGGTAAGTCGAGGACAACCTGACGTCCGAGGAAACTTGGTTCACTAACAGTCTGGGGAGAAACTCCGGTGGGCTTGCAATGGCAATGGCACGCCAACTCTCCAGGCAAGCCGTTGCTTCCGCCGTCCTCCTCGCCGGTATTAGTCACTCCCGCCTCGGAGACCGCCACATCCCGGAGTTCAGTGGGACTGGCCGCCGCTGCTGGAAGAGCAGCCGACAGGATCATGAGGGCGCACAGCAACGCCGATAGCCCTCGGCGGAGGGCTCCCATCCACGGCGATGACAGGCGGCTACGCATCAGAAGCGGCCTTTACAGGAGTAAATGAGGGCTGTCACGCGCAACGATCTCCGCCCGATCGGATCGGACCGTGGAGAGTGCCGAAGCATCGGTTGGTTCCAGTCCGACCACCGCACGCAACAACGTAACAAGGCTAACCACCGAACCTACCGCCTCCCCTTCCTGGTGTGTGCAGACGCCCGCCCACACCAAGAAGGCCGGCTCACCACGGTGTATGGACCGCAGCCCGAGTTCGCTCAGGCTATCAGCGGTAGCTTCCCTCACCCTGATTCATCGCAAACATGGGCGCGCCGCGAGGGCCAACGGGCACGCCGGCCGATCCACTCGCCCCAGGCGAGTGGCTGTAGGCGCCCTCTCCCTCATTCATCGCGAACATCTCCTCTCCACGGCCTTCCAGAGCCACCATGGGAGACCCATAGGTGCCACCCTGAGCAAACCCAGCACCCTCGCCCTGATTCGTCTGCAGACGCGGATCCGCGGTGATGCGGCCGCCCCGCTGAAAGCTGTCGGTCCGGAAGCCAGCGACGGGGCCCGGTCCCTCGCCCTGAGCAAGTGCGATGCCCGGAAGTGCAACGGCTGCCATGGCCATCGCAACAGCAAGGTTTCGAACGAAGCTCTTCGTGAACATCATCTGCTCTTTCCTGATCGCACGGACCGAGTTCGTCCGCTGCGTGATGTAGATACGCATGCGGGCGCCGTGATGAAGCAGCTGAAATGCAATGTTGTAATCATGCCCGACCGCGGTGATCCAGATCGTCACGCCGACCTCTCCGGGCCGCGCTTCGTCCGCACGACGGCTTTGCTGTATCGACTGGAGCGCTCCACCGCGGCTTACCTTGTCGGCTTCCATGATGTGACGCGACCGCCACGAACGCGAATGCACTACGTGTAAGACGAGATTGGCCGTTCACGATCATCCAGCCCACGCATGAGGTAAGGTCAAACCAGCACCCGCTCCACATCGAACTCCCTCGATTTATGTCACTCGATGTCAGACATGTTTCACCTCAATGCGGTGCTGCATCACCTTGTTTCCACAAACAGCATTCTTCTTGATGACACATTGAGCTCGCGCACATCGTGGGGTCGCTTCCACTAACAGTCCGCTGAAGAGAGGAACTACTCCATGACCCAGACGCGTTCGGCCCTGATGCTGATGACGGTTGGCATTGCGCTCTCCGCTTGTGCGCCTGAGCTGACGGCTAGCGCTCCCGGCGGCCGCACGCAGATCTCCGGCGTTGTCTGCCCGCCTGCCGGCACGGTTGCCGTGCGCGACGATGGTAGCCGCCTCCGTTACGCTGGGGCAGATCCCAGCGATCCGGCAGTTTGTCTCGTCCGGACGGGCATGACCACCACTCGCATGCTTGGCGGCCTGATGGCCACCCAACCGGTGAATGACGCTGACCGCCGGGCGGGTCTTGCGTCTCTTTACCCTCTCGCGATCGGCCGGACGGCGACTGTCCGCTACCGTTTGGTGAACCCGCGCGTCATCGGACAAACCTTTCCCTTCGAAGAGACCTTCCGTGTGACCGGTGAGGCCTCTGTCACCCTGGAAGATGGAGCCACCCGCCAGGCCTGGGTCGTTCAGGGCAGGAATCGCAATCTCAACGACGGCCAGGGTGTCTTCGATACGACCTATCAGATCGACAAGGAGACTGGTGTGATCCTCAACCAGGTCACGACAAGCATGACCGGTGCTCCAGCATCTGGTGTGCCGGTTCGGGTTACGTCGCTCTCGATGGCTAACCGATAGAGGGACGGAAACCCAAAGCGTGGCGGCTGAACAGAGAACAGTTCAGCCGCCCGCCGAGGAATGTGTTGCGGCAGCCATGCTGGCTGTTTCGTCATTGATAGCGGTCCTGCTCCGTCCTCTGCGCACAAATCGATGCAGATGAAGAGGTACCCCGTGTGTAGTGCTCCGACCCCTCAAGTCTAAGGCGAAGGGCCGACTGGCCAGGCGATACTGACGCGCACCGTAACTCGAGATAGGAGTTGAAGCGTCTATGCCTGGGTTGCTGGCGCTGAGTTGGCCCGAAGTGTTGGATCATTTGGTCAAGCTCGCGATCGCCTATCTTCTTGCCCTACCGATCGGCTGGTGCCAGGAGCAAGCAGAGAGGAGCGCCGGCGTGCGAACCTTCCCTCTGGTCGCGGTAGCGACCTGCGGACTTATGATCGTCGCCCTCAAGGTCATGAAGGGGAGTGCCGAGGCCGAGGCCCGAGTGTTGGAAGGCTTGATCACTGGCATTGGCTTCATCGGTGGCGGAGCTATTCTGAAGGGCGTTCATTCGGTGCAGGGCACGGCTAGTGCAGCCAGTATCTGGAACGTCGGGATCATCGGCGCTACGACCGCTTATGGGTTGTATGATATCGGACTGATTCTGAGTCTCTTGAACCTCGCCACGCTTCGGTTGCTGCTACCGCTCAAGCGGGTAGCGCAGGAGGCCGCCAGTAGGGATGCGAACTCGTAGCTGCCACACTCTATATCGCGGGAACACGCCGCGAGGCTGATGAGTGATCGATTGTTGCAACATTTGCCTACTCTACCATTCTAAACATTCGAAAGGTTGGCTTCCGGGAGCGTGGACCACTGAGGTACAGCCGCATCGAATCCAGGATGCGCGTGACCAAGGCCCTGGTTGCCACGTTGTCGGACGATCATATTAACCGCCATGGCTTCAACGCGTTGCTCAGCGGATCGATCCAAAACGGATTTCCTGGCAGTCCCGAGGCCATCGAACGGTGACCACCGTACCGTGACCGACCTTGCTGGAAATCGCCAAAGTGCCACCATGGTCTTCAACGACCGCACGCACTGTCGCAAGCCCAAGGCCACTCCCCCCACCGGCTGAACGCGCCCGATCTCCACGGAAGAAAGGCTCCGTGACATGCGGAAGGTCCTCGTCCGAGATGCCGGATCCTCGGTCGCCGACATGGATCACGACGGACTCCACCTCCTGCACGACATCGATCCAGGGGTCCCGGCCGTATCGAACAGCATTTCCAACAAGGTTGGTGATTGCCCGCTTTGCAGCAACCCTACGGACATGCGCGACAGCACTATTATCGATGAGCCCCTCCTCGACGAGATGACCTGCGTCTGCAAATTCGGAGATTACCGTGCGGACAAGGGCGGCGATCGAAACCGCTTGTGCGACTTCTCCTCCTTGACCTCCCCGAAGGTAAGCCAGCACATCGCCAATCATCGTTTCCATCTCGGAGAGGTCCCGACAGGTACTTTCCCGCAGGCGATCAGGAAGATCTTCTGCACGCAGCCGCATCCTGGCAATGGGAGACATCAGGTCATGCGACAGCGCACCCAAAGCTAACGTGCGCTGGCGGATGACCTCCCGGGTCCGGGCCGCCATACCGTTTAGAGCCTGGGAGAGTTGGCGGACTTCCCGCGGTCCAGACACCGGCAGATTGGGCTCCGCACGTGCCACATCCAGTTGGGAGACCACAGCGGCCAGCGAGGCTACGGGCTTTGCAACAGCACGCGCCGCAAAGCCTATGCCGACAAGCAACGCGATCCCAAATGTACCAGCGTAAGCATAGAACAGACGCAGCTCGGAAGAGAGCAGATCGACGGTTGACACCTTCACGTCGAGCCAAGTTCCGTCGGGTAGACGAGTTGTTGCCTCCAGACCAATGAGATGACTTGTTCTGGGATCCGATCGCTCTGCCCAGACGTGAACTTCTAGACTGGCGGGGACCAGCTCACGCGTCCGGCTGGACATCCGCTCAGTAGCGTCGCTCGGCGACCTCATATGCGGTGCGCTGGCACAGGTTCCCGTGGTGATGATCAGATCTGGACCGGATAGTGCTTCAATAGCCTCTGCCCGACTTGTATGGGGCGTCGCAGCCAGTGCCTTTACAACAGTGGCAAGCCTCTGCGCCAGCAGCTCCTCCGTACTCCAGCCAACGGCGTGCCGGAGGAGGAGATCGTGTATGCAGACGGTTGCAACCAGCAGCGTTGCGAAGCCCATCAGCAGGGCGGCCAGCGTCCGCGCGGCTATGGAACGTGGTAGGAACCGCTGCATCAGCTCCACTCAACCTCGCTTGCGAGCATATACCCCGCTCCACGTACAGTCTTGATGAGGGCCCGTTCGGAGTCATCTCCACGACTTCCACCCAGCTTTATTCTCAAGCGACTGATCTGGACGTCTATGGATCTGTCCAGCCCACCGAAGGCCCGGCTTCGGGCAATATCCAGAAGCTGAAGCCGTGAAAGGATACGAAGAGGCCGTTCAACGAATGCGAGCAAGACATCGTACTCACCGGCTGTTAGTTCCACACCGACCCCATCGGGGCGGAACAATTCCCGTCTCCGTGTATCGAGGGCCCATCCATCGAAACGAGCGACTTCTCTCCCTGCCCGCCCCGTTTTGCCCTTGACGCCATCCATCCGGCGCAGAACCGCATGGATGCGCGCAATGAGTTCGCGAGGATCAACAGGCTTCACCATGAAGTCGTCCGCACCAAGTTCAAGTCCGGTGACGCGGTCCGTCGTCTCACCCATCGCGGTCAGGATGATCACTGGAAGCCCACTTTCCAGGCGGAGCTCGCGGAGCAAATCGAATCCGGAGCGGCCCGGTAGCATGACGTCGAGGAGGACAAGGTCCAGCGCGGTTGTGCTACGAAGTCGGCGCATTTCGGCACCATCCTGCGCTCCAGTTGCACGAAAGCCGCCGCGGCGAAGATGCTGTAGGAGGAGCTTTCGAAGCTCCAGGTCATCCTCCACGACGAGAATGTGGCGTCCCTCTCCATAGGAGCTAGCAGACGGTAGGGACCGCTCATCGGAATGATGGCTCCCCATCTGCATTCCAAGGGGACTCCTCATCCTTTCCGGCATTTCAGTATCTCCCCCCGTGACCTGAAGTCGGGCAATCTGTGTGGTTCGGAACCTACAACGTCGCCGATTCATTGCTTCTGGCATGTAGCCGCACCACAGAGTGGCCGATGCGGTCGACAGCGACAGCTTTGTCAGGGCGCTGGGGTTCACTCGACGATGCGCTCACGACGTCTTCATATCTCAGGTGACCAGACGGCTACGTGGTGCCGCTTCTAGTCCTGGTATTGGAGGACATCACATCGAGGAGCTGTACCCTCGCTTAAGCAGAAGGTCGCGGCACTCCCAGCCATCAAGGCTCGCCGGAACGTCGGCCTTAGGGGCTCTCAGATTCGGGGGGGCCTTGTGATGCGCTCTGGAGCGAATGATCGTAGGGCCTGTCCCAGGCCACAGATGGGTGCAGTCTTCCGAACTTCGGTGTCTAGCATCAAAGGCGAGTTGTTGGGCGTAGCCGCGGCTATCTCGGCCGATGAGTGCGTTGCCGATCGGCAGAGCTGGGCAGCATTGAAATTTGGTAGGTCTTCCTTGGAAAGCTCTAAAGCCACGCCCCCGCCCGGCTCGATATCACCCACGATGGCGATCGATCCTGCGGGAAGGATCATGGCGAGGAGGGGAAGCAGGCAAGCCAACGCCAGCAGGCCCTGACGAAGGGCGGCACGGATTGGCAGCGTCGTCCCCATCGGCATGGTGCTGAACGCCCTAGCGGCTTCCCGGACGTCTGTCAGGCTACTGCAACATCTTGTTGTAAATCATGCCCATCCAAAATTGTGGCAATTCGGCCGAGACGGAACCGCCTTGTGGCTTTCACCATGTCAGTTTGCCTTCCTCGAATCTTGGCGCATCGACGTTCGAGCCTGAGTCTTTTCTATGATGCGAGTGAGCAGGCGAATCCGGTCTTCCAGCCCAATGGCGCGAGCAGCTCCCCCGTTTCCCGCGGAGGGACTGCGAGAGGCTTGATGCTTGTGCTGTGATCCTGCTTGCCATACCTAGCCGCGCCCTCTCGTTGCATTCTCCATCGAGGTTCGAGCGAACCAAACTTTGCTCCACGGCAAGAATGGAAGCAGCGAGGGTCAGTGCGTCACAATGCCCTGCGAGGGCCCCCTGATCGCTGGTGCTCAATGATCTTCTCCAGCCTTCTGCGTCCTGCCGCGCCTGAATTCTGCGTGCGGCCGATGAGGTGTCGTCGGCAGCACTTCTTGTCTTGTTAGGATCTTGCCAAGACGCGACGCGTCGGCCTGTCTCGCAGGCAGGCTTCAATGTGCATCCGGTTAGCGGCGAATGGCGTCGCCGTGAGGAAGCCAGCTATACTCGCTTGCTGGTACATCTCTCACCGGAACAACCGACCAAGGAATGAGTTGTTGTGTGCGCTGCGGCCGCTGCCGTGACCTCCACGATGTCCACCTCGATGATCATCATCGTGGCCGCCATAGTCGCCGCGCTGGCCATGATCCTGCCGCCACCCAGAAGGCTGAGGCGAGCCTTGCACACAATGCGGCACTCCTTGGCCTGGATTGAGCCATGAACTGTCTGAACCGGATAGAGTTGGTTGAGTTTGCGATGCTGTCGGAACCGGCAAGGAAGGAGCGGCGAGCTGCGCGCTACGTTCGATGATCTTATCCAACTCACCGCTGTCCAACCAAATGCCTCGGCATCTCGGGCAGTAGTCGATTTCAATGCCCTGTCGGTCGGTCATGACCAAGCCCACGCCGCAGCGCGGGCAAGGCATTTCTGGTGCAGGTGGGGCAGTGATTGGGTCACTCATTGGTTGCTCGATCTGGTTTGAGCTTCGATGACGACGTTCTAAATCCTCCAGTCACTAGAGGAGCAACTGTGTTTTTCTCCTTCGATGTCGATTTCGGCGAGGGAGGAACGGAGCCCGGTTCGGCCCTACTCTAGCAGACCGAAGCGCTGCCGAATCCCGCGCGTAATCGCTTCTGCGAGCTCGACAGGGAAGCCCGCCGGCAGGCCTCCCAGGGTCATATCCAGCGCCGCCGTCGCGCGTGCGGCAAGCTCGTGTACAATGGCGGTACCGTCCGCTTCGGACAGGCCGCAGACGCCCATGGTCTCGATAAGATGCCGTTTGTTGATACGCCCGATGACGTAATGGCGGCTCTGCCCGATTGCCATCGCCAGCTTATAGCGGTTCCGCGGGATCTGGCCCGCGTCGACGTTCGGCTGCGCGGACATGACGTCGTAGAGTGGCGTGAGCCGAAACCTCCCTGCCGGGCCAAGGAACTGGCTGAAGTTCTTCGCGTGTCCATCCGTTGCTCCGAGTGCCCAGAAAAGCACCTGCGCCTGCAGGAAGTGCCGACGGTCTTCCCCTGGATGGTCGCTGGCCCCGAGATGCTTCATGAGTAGCGGAATGCCCGGACCACCCTCGGACTCGTACTTCCTTGAAACTGGGTAGCCCAGCGCTTGACAGAGATCCTCTTGCGGTAGCCGGATAAGCCTGCCGTTCCGCGTCCAGGTCCGGTCAAAGCGTTCGACCACCAGCACCTTCTGGTCCTCGAAGGCGGCAATCTCGGCCCTTGCCACCGGTAGGCCGAAGGCTTCTACCAGCTTCAAGCAGAACCACTCATTCTCGACCGAGAGTGAAAGATCGAGGCCGTCGCGGCGCTTCCCGATGCCAGGCTTGAGGATGTGTGTCGTCGCCGTCGTGTGGTGGGGGACCATCCAACACCCCGCGTAGCGGAGCAGCGCTGTCTTCTCCTGCGCGCCGGCGAGCGAGATGCGGAACTCTGGGTCTGTCCCGACGCCCAGGGGAGCTTTCGTAGCCGTCCGGCGTGGGCCGCCTTCTCGGGCGCGTGTGCCCAGTCTCGCTGCGGCGCGTGGCCGTGGTCGTCTGCTCGGCAGGCGCGCCTGCATCGACCGCCATGGGTGGCGACACCATTATTTCCGCGCCGATCCGCCGGACGGCGGCGTGGTGGCGCTCCGACACGGCCCGGACGGCGTCGCCGAGGTTACGCAGCAGGTGCCACCGATCCGCCACCTGCACGGCCGCGGGGGCGCCCTGGCGGGCGCCGTCCGCGTAGGCGCTGGCCCGGTCGCGGGCGACGACCTCGATGCCAGGGCGCTGCCTGAGCCACGCCGCCAGCGTCCCAGCCTGGCGATCCGGCAGTAGGTCGAGCACACGGTTCCGCTCCAGATCGACCAGCATGGTTCCGTAGCGGTGGCCGCGGCGCCATGCCCAGTCGTCGACCCCGAGCACGCGCACGGGCGGTGGCCTCAGCCTCATGACCGTGTTCTCCCGACGCGCCATCCGCAGCAGCGTGTCGGGGCTGGTCGGCACGGCCAGCCGCACCGTGAGGCGGGCGCCAGCCTCGCCGCCCAGAGCCAGGGCAACATGACGCTGCAGGTCACCGAGGCGTTTGGTCCGGCGCGCCGCCGGGGACGCCGTGCCGAGGAGGCGCTCGGCGAAGGTTCGGCGCACGCAGGCCGGATTCAGGCGGCGGAACCGCCGGACCTGGACGCGCAGCGTCACCGGCCACCCCTGCCAGGGCAGGTCGGAAAAGACGCGCTCGTAGCGGCTGTGGACCCGGCGGGATGGCGTGGCGCAACTCGGGCAGGCCGCCGAGAACTGACGCGGGATGGCGATGATGGTCAGGTGGTCGGGAGAGGGCAGAATCTGCTGGACCAGCAGCCCTGCCGGGATGAGCGGCAGCAAGCGCTTGGGCAAAGAGGGCATTTCGAGGAAGGAGATGGTTCGTCCATGTGCTCATCCCGCCCCGAAACGACAGCACGGAAAGTGCGGGAGAACCAGTGTCATCCCGGCCCCTACAACCCGTACTTCCAGCACTTCACGGGCGAGACGTTCTTTCAGCACCGCCCACCCATTCACCCCTCCTCGCTCAGCCGTTGGCGCGACCGCATCGGCGAGGAAGGGGTGGAGTGGCTGCTGACGAAGACGATCGAGGCAGGCCGGGCCTCAGGCGCCGTGTCGGAACGCAGCCTCGCCGAGATCGCGGTGGACACGACGGTGATGGAGAAGGCCATCGCCCACCCGACCGACAGCCGGCTCTACGAGAAGGCCCGCCGCTCCCTGGTGTCGCTGGCGGCCAAGGCCGGCATCAGCTTGCGACAGAACTACAACCGCCTGGCACCGCGCCTAGCGGCCCGGGTGGGACGGCATGCTCATGCTCGGCAGTACCGGCGCATGCGCAAGGCCTTGCGCACCTTGAAGGGCTACACCGGCCGCGTCCTGCGCGACCTTGGTCGTCAGATCAGCGGCGTTCCGGACGAACGGCTGCGGGCGCGGATCGAGGAACGCCTCGCCCTCGTCACCCGCCTGCTGTGGCAGACAGCGAAGACACCCCGCAAGCTCCTCGCCCTGCACGAGCCGGCGGTGGACTGCATCTCTAAGGGCAAAGCGAGGGTGCGCTACGAGTTCGGGACCAAGGTCAGCATCGCCACCACGCTCGCCGGCGGCTTTGTGGTCGGCATGCGTTCCATGCCCGGCAACCCCTATGACGGCCACACCCTCGCCGACGCCCTCCAGCAGGTCGAGACCCTGACCGACCAGCGTCCCACCCTCGCCGTCGTCGACCGCGGCTACCGGGGTCACGGCGTCCAGGGCACCCAGGTCCTCATCAGTGGCACACGACGCGGCCTCACGCCGCGCTTGGGCAGGCTGCTCCGGCGCCGCAGCGCCATCGAGCCCGAGATCGGACACATGAAGACCGATGGCCGTCTCGCACGCTGCGCCCTCAAGGGCACGACCGGTGATGCCCTCTATGCCGTGCTCTGCGGCTGCGGTTACAACATCCGCAAGATCCTCGCCCACCTCAGGGCCCTTCTGACCGCTCTCCTCGTCGTACTCGACGAACTAACCCAGCCGGCAGACCATCGACCAGTCACCGCCTCGGCGGCCTGAAGCAGTTATTCAAACCCGACTAGGCAGCGCTCCCATTTCTCAGCGCCGCCACGGCCAGACTACCCGGCCACTCCGTGAGGGACTTTCGCTCCACCGTTCTCAGAGGAAAGTGATGTCTGAAACACCAACGTCTGGGGTCACGTCAACCGAACGCCTGCTTGCAGAGTTGTGTGATCGCTCATTCTTGCGTTTATGGAGCTATGCTAATCCATATAAGGATGATGGTCACGAATTCTGCGATGTGCTCGCAGCTTTTGAAAATCATGTATTCATTTTCTTTGACCGCAAAAAGCAGCTCACCGAATTTGCAGTTGATGAGGACCCCAATATCAAATGGAGCCGCTGGAAGCGCAACGCGATCGATCGACAAGTTCAGACAACTCATGGCGCTGAACGCTATCTTCGCAGCGGCCGTGCGGTTTACCTTGATGCAAAGAAGGCGAAGGAATTCCCGGTACCGATCAACCGAGACACGATGATCGTTCACAAGATCATTGTTGCCCATGGCGCGGCTGAGGCATGCAAGAACTTTTCAGAAAGCAATATCTATGGCAGCCTCGCTATATCTTATGGCGAAAGCGATGTGCCCGATCCATTTCCCTTTATGATCCACCTCGACAAAGCTGCACCAGTCCATGTTTTCGATAGTCACAACCTTCCGATCATTCTTGGCGAACTCGATACAGTAAAGGACCTTGCTGACTACCTTGATGCAAAAGCTAACGCTATTTCGTCGCTCGACATGCTTTCATATTGTGGCGAAGAGGACCTTCTTGCGCACTACTGGCTGAACCTCGACAAAAACAAACGCCACTTCATCGGAACATCTGATCCAACAGTCAATGCCGTTATGGTGGGGGAAGGGGAGTGGAAAGACCTTGTTGAGCTTCCCCAATATATTGAGACAAAGAAGGCCAATCAGCAATCATACTTGTGGGACGAAATAATTCAGCGCACCTGTGACAACTGGACGAAGGGGACGCTGCGCGGTCATGGAGAGCTATTGAGCGGGCGTGGTGCAATCCATGACATGGCGAAGGAGCCGCGCTTTATGCGGCGGGTTATGGTCGAACGCATGATAAACGCCATCAACGAGTTTCCGGCCGAGAAAGATCAACTACAACGACACATGTGTTTTTTTCATTCTTTTTATCCTGATAAGGCATATGTCTTTTTGCAATTGTGGGTGCCTGCGCGCATGCGCGAGGATGAAGATGCTTATCGTGCGAAAAGGCAAGAGGTGCTTCGGAGAGCATGCGGTGCTGCCAAAAACCATAATCCATCACTTAAGACCGTAATTGGCATTGCCATCGATCCGCCCAAGCTGACAGATCAGAATGCCGAAGATTTTCTTTGGATGGACTGCTCTGAATGGCCGGAGGAGACGCGAGCTGAATACGAAGAACTGAATGAGGGCTGGAACTTCTTCCGGACGGGCACCCGTCATGAGCAAGTAATATCAGAATTTGTTCGCCCACCTAAACCTAAAAGAGCCTCAAACCGCAGCATCTCTAAAGTGGGACGAAACGAGCTTTGCCCCTGCGGATCCGGCAAGAAATTCAAGAAATGCCACGGGAGGTAGTGCAGTTTTCTTTTAAAACGCACTCAGGACCTCGCGGCCAAGTTCTGCTCCTTCGGTCCGCCAATGGCCGTGTAGATCGTCGTCGTGCTGACGTGGGCATGTCCTACCCAGCGCGCCGCTTGCAAAGATTGCCCATCGTCGGCGCCACTGGTTCGGATGAATCGGGGAGGCTTGAGGATGGCTGACACTGCCGCTCGTCGCGTTGATCTCAACAACCTGTCGGCGGAACAGCTCACAGCGCTTATCGCGGATGCGCAGCAAGCGTTGCAGGGCAAGCAGGAGGCGGCACGCGCATCCTTGATCGAGGAGATGACCAAGAAGGCTGAGGCTCTCGGCCTCAGCCTCAGCGATCTGGTGCCTGGCACTGCGCCGCGCAGTGCCCCGACGCGCCGCAAGCGCAGCGACGCCGGCAAGGATGTGCCGGTGAAGTATCGCGGCCCCAATGGGGAGACGTGGAGCGGACGTGGACGCATGCCGCGCTGGCTGCATGCGGCGGAGTTGTCGGGCCGCAAGCGCGAGGAATTTGCTGCTTAACCATGTTCCTTGTTTGGCCCAGGAGGCGAGGAACCAAGTTCCTCGTCCCGACCATGCCTCCGCATCACTGCCGCGCAGAGCGGAAGTCAAACCCCCACGCCGCAGGCGCGTGGCCGCGCAGCGGCGCGGAGCCACGCACAGCCCGAAGGGCGAGCATGGCGAGCGGGGTTGACGGAGCGAGCACGGCGGTACCTCTCGCTTGGGATCTGGTGCCGATTAAGGTAAGATCGCGCAATGAGCCCGAAAGCGTTTATCTCGTATAGCTGGAGCAGCCCGGATCACCAAGCCTGGGTTCTTCGCTTTGCAACTGAGTTGCGTGAATCGGGCGTTGACGTCGTTCTCGATAAATGGGACCTGAAAGAAGGTCATGATGCGCACGCCTTTATGGAACAGATGGTTAATGACCCTGCAGTAGCAAAGGTCATTATCGTATGCGATCGCGCCTACACAGAGAAGGCAAATGGCCGTCGCGGGGGTGTCGGCATAGAAACGCAAATTATCACGCCTGAAATCTACAGCCATGTAACGCAGGACAAGTTTGCGGCAGTGGTGCTAGAACGCGACGAAGAAGGGCAACCCTACAAGCCGAGCTACTATAAATCGCGCATCCATATCGACCTGAGCGATGCGACGACATATGCAGAGAATTTCGATCAACTTCTGCGCTGGATATTTGATAAGCCGCTGCACATCAAGCCGCCGCTTGGAAGGCCACCCGAGTTTCTGAGTGATGATTCCTCCGCGCCAAAGCTACAGACCTCTGCTCGCTACCGTCGCGCCATCGAAGCTGTACGCAATGGGAATGCCCACGGCGTCGCGTTTGCGGCTGAGTATTTCGATGGCTTGGTACAAGAGCTTGAGAAGCTACGGTTGCGCGGGCAGGAGTTTACGAACGACACTTATGATGAAGCCGTGATGGCAAGCATCACCAGCTTCATCCCGCAACGAAATGAGACCCTCTCACTTGTGGAAGCTTTGGTGCGATATGCCCCTGCGGAAACTGCCAGCCAGCTTGCACATAACCTACTTGAGCGCATTATGGTCTATATGCACCCGCCCGAAGGGGTGAACAGCTGGCAAAACTGGGACTTTGACAATTACAAATTCATAGCATACGAACTGCTCTTACACATATTGGCAATTTTTATCAAAGCGGGTCAGTTTTCTGCCGCCGCCACCTTGATCAATGAAGAATATTATGTCGCGGGAAGCAATGCGTCGCGACGATCTATGCGGGATTATGCCGTGTTTTTGGATGATCTCGTTTCTTTCAATCGCCGCAATGAGCGTTTGCAACTCCGCCATCTCTGCCTTGTGGCTGACGTCATCAAGGATAGATGCAAGGGCGTTCCAACCGACTTCAATCAGGTTATGCAGGCCGATTTCGTGCTTTTCTTGCACGCACGTTTAACAGGCCATGGTTGGTGGTTTCCGCAGACGCTCGTCTACAGTGAGCGCCATTCAGATGCGCCTTATGAAATTTTCGCTCGCGCGAAGTCCAAAGCCTTCTTTGGACGTCTCGCTGAGATGTTTCAAAACATGGCGTTGGAAGATTTCAGACGACGCGTGAAGGAGATGGCCAGCGATCCTAGAAACCTGCCGCGATGGAATTTCCACACACTGTCCTTAAGCGCTTCTACGGGAGTAGAGGATCTGGGCACGCGCCCCTGACGCTAATCAGAACCTGATCCGCTCTACCTCATCCTGCGTGAGCCGCTCTTTCGTGCGGTCATAGAGCTTGGTCGTACGCGGACTTTCATGCGCCGCCATTGGCGAGGTAGGCTGTGATGCCTGTCGTGCGGAAGCTGTGGTTGCCGATTGCCGCGCTGGTCCTGGCCGCCGTCGCACGGCGGCGGATCATCAACCATGCCGCTGACTGATCGAGGGGTTCCGCCGTCAGCGACGTGGCCGTATGGCCGGGGCTGCTGCGGAAGAGGAAGCCCTTGCGATCCTCTCCGATGCCAGCGGCATCGATGTAGGCGTGCAGGGCCTCGGCAAGGGCGTGGTGGCAGGGCATGGCGTGCTGCTTGCCGCCCTTCTCATGCAGCCGCAGCGTCCCCCCCGCACCCTTCGGCCGAAGATCCTCCACGCGCATCTTCAGCGCCGCGCCGATGCGCGCGAAGGAGTAGGTGAGGGTCGCAATCAGCGCGAAGCCGGCCCGCAGCCCGTGGGGCGAGAGCCGCTCGCCAGCGTCGGCCGTCACCTTCGCGAGGGCCGCTCGGCGCAGCAGGATCTGGCGCACCCCGTCGGGCGAGAGCCGGTCGTGGCCGATACGGCCCCAGCGGTCGATCCGCGTGAAGAGCGGCCCGAAGCGGAGATCCCCCGCCTCGATCCAGGCCTCGACGGCGCGCACGGGACAGGTCTCACGCTTCCTGCCGCGGGGGATGCCGAGCTCCACGCCCTCGCCGCCTTGGTCGGTCTTGGAGCGGGGCAGCAGGAGGCGGAGCCCCTCGCCCGAGAGGCGCAGGTGCTCGCGATCGACGCCGACGAGTTCGGAGCGGCGCAGCGCGCCGGCGAAGCCGAGCAGCAGCAGCGCGCGGTCGCGGCAGCCGGTCAGGCCGGCGTCGCAGGTGGCGATCAAGCGGCGCAGTTCGGCCGAGGTGAGGGCGGCGGCCTGGCGGACGCGGGAGCCGTGCAGGCGGGCGATGCCCTGGAGAGTGGTGCGGATGGCGGGGTGGCCCGGGGTCCAGTCGAGGCCGCGGACGCGGTGGGCGTGGCCGATGGCGGCGAGGCGGCGGTCGAGGGCGGAGCGGGGGTGGGTGGGGGCGAGGGCGGCGAGGTAGGCGGCGACGGCGGAGGGGGCGGCCGGGAGAGGGGTAGTGCGGTGGGCGAGGCACCAGGCCTCGAAGTCGGCGAGGTCGGTGCGGTAGGCGCGCAGGGTCTCGGGGGCGAGGGCGCGGCGGGCATATGCCTTGGCGGCCTCGATCGCCTCGGCCAGGCGCGGGGACAGCTCACCCCCGATGGGCGCGACGGGGACGACCATACGGCGCCCCCTCCCCTCGCAGCGTCTCCGCCGTCCACCGCTCAAACCCCTTTGCCGGCGCACCCGCGCCTGCTTACCCCGACCGCAGAGTGCCGCCCTGCCCGGATTGGGGCAACCCCTGCAACACACTTGGTAAGTGAGGCTTACCGCGTCTGATGCTGGTCTGCCTCAATGCCCACCGTGAGTTCGGATCGAATTTTCAACCCGTGGAACGGACGTTTGGGGTTGAAAACTGCTCGATCCCGCGAGAGAATTGTGGTCTTGACAGCACAGCCAAACACCTCTCCGGACCTCGCCGCCGCTGTCGCCCTGGCCCGCGGAGCCGCGCGTCGCTTCCTTGATGACCAACCGGCTCTTCGGACTCTCGCCGGCGCCGACGCTGTTGGAGGGTTCCTCCTCGATCGGGCCGCCGTGGCAGCGGAGCACGCTATGGGATGTGCGATGCTTGGGGAGGCGCGCCTAGCTGCGCCCGGCGCCGTAGTTGCGAGGGCCGTGCTGGAGGCGTTCTTTGGGACCTACTGGGCCGCCCTCGACGAGGCCAATGGCCGCCGCCTTATGCAAGCCACGCGGCGGGAGACGTTAAGGCTCATGCGCCTCAACCTCCAGGGCGGGAACGGCACGATCCGCCATTGCGAGACCGGGGAGGACCACACGCGGGAAGTCCTCCGGCATCCCTCCATAGCCGACGCCGAGCGTCTGCCGCGCTTCGACCACTTGGCGAAAGAAGGTGGTCTGAAGAAAGTCTACGACGCCCTCTACGGCATGATGTCTATGTTCGCGCACGGCGCCGGTATGGAGCTCCTGACCGACGGGCGCCAGGACTCCTTTATTCACGCGCAGCTCCACGCGGCCAGCGCTGTCGTGCGCTGCAATCATTTGATCGTCGTGAATCGCTTCCGGCATAGCAGGACGACGACACAGGATGAGATCGCCGGTATCCTGCAGGTGTCGCTGTGAAGGTGGCTCTTGGGGAGACGCGCTTCATCGTCTATCTCCGTGTCTCGACCGACAAGCAGGGCCGCTCGGGCCTTGGTCTGGAAGCGCAGCGCGCCGCAGTTGCCGCCCATGTGGAGGCGGCCCATGGGCACATCGTCGCCGAGCACGTCGAAGTGGAGAGCGGTCGGAAGAAGGATCGCCCGGAACTCGCGCTTGCGCTGGAAGCGTGCCGCGCGATGCGCGCTACCCTCGTCATTGCGAAGCTCGATCGCCTCGCCCGCAACGTCGCCTTCGTCTCCAACCTTATGGAGAGCGGCGTCGAGTTCGTCGCTGCCGACATGCCAACCGTGAACCGGCTGACGATCCACATCCTTGCTGCGGTGGCCGAGGAGGAAGCGCGGATGATCAGCGCGCGCACGAAAGCCGCTCTCGCCGCGGCGAAGGCGCGGGGCGTTGTGCTCGGTAACCCCCGCCTCCTCGCGCGCGACCCCGTCCTCGCCGCCCGCGCAAATGCGGTACAGATCAGCAACGCCCGCCGCCGTGCGGCCGCGGTGCAGCCTTACCTCGACGCCGCAAAACGGGCGGGGGCAGCGACACTCGCGGAGATCGCGGATGCGCTTATGGCGCGAGGCGTGCCAGCTCCGCGCGGGGGAAGCCGGTGGTCGCCAGCACAGGTTCGGCGCGCGCTCGCCGCGGAAACATCCCGCTGATCGAGGCCATGATTCAAGATCGCATCGTCGGAGTGGGAATCGATCTTGTGGAGATCGCGGAAATCAAGCGTCTCTTGTCCGACCCCGGGGGGCACTTTCTCCGGCGCTGCTTTACGGATGCGGAGCGCGCCACCGCCGGCGCCGGAGCTCGCGGCGAGAGGCGCCTCGCCGGCCGGTTTGCCGTAAAGGAAGCCGTGGTCAAGGCCATCGGCACAGGCTGGGGCGACGGCATTGCATGGAACGACATTGAGGTCCTCGCCGCCTCATCTGGAGCTCCCCTTGTCACCCTCCGCGACGGCGCCGCCGCCGCCGCCGGGCACGTCCGCCAGTGGTTCGTCAGCGTGAGCTACGCCGGCGCCTACGTGACCGCCGTCGCCTTGGCGGTGGGCGAGCGCCCTGAATGTAGCGACCGAACCTGTGGCGAAATTTAGCCCGTCACGCGTCGGCGGCGACGGCCTCCGTCGCCCGGGCGTCTGAAGTGCCCAGGAAGCGGATGGCGCGCTGATCGAGGTCCACCAGCACCCGGCCCCCGTTGTGCTTCACCACCTCCCGCCAGACCGCGTAGGCAGACAGGATAGCACGCTGCCAATCGCCGAGGCTGCACCGGGAGACTTCCAGGTGGCGCGTCACGCTCGCGACAGTCTTGAGGAGGTCATAGTCGAGGTCGCGGACGCCTTCGAGGAATCCATGCGCGCGGGCGTAGTCGAACACCAGTGCCGAGACGCCCTCCTCGATGACCTGCGCGCGCCCACCGTCCTCGACCTCGTCCACCTCCGGCCGGCTCTTGCGTTTCCGCTTCATCAGTCCACGCACGACGGGCGACCAGCCTAGCACCGCCACCAGGGCAAGATGAAACACGTCGTGGAAGCGGTAGCCGTCTGGATCGTAAGCGTTGTCGGTGAGGGCCGCGCCAAGGGACTCCCCGTCCAGCAGAACCCGTACCCTCACCTTCCCCTCAACCATGGTCTCGTACATCTCGACTTCGAAGCGCCGCGGGAAGCGCTCGCGCTCGGGATATTCCTCATCGAAAATGTGCGGCGCGTCTGGCCTGGCTCCCCAACGCCCTCGCGCCTTCTCCAAGTTCTCCGCAGCGATCTGGGCCAGATCGAGGTCGAACTTGCTGGCGACGTTGGCGACGTACCAGAGAAGGTCGCCGAGCTCCTCGGCGACGCGCTCCTTGAACATAAGGTGCGCGTTGCGGTCGCGCAGGTGCTTCTTGTACTCGCTGAGGAGCTGGCCCGTCTCACCCGCGAGGCCGAGCAGGGGCACAATGAGGCCAGCTACCGGATCGACGGTGCCCGACGCGGTGAGAGGGACACGGTCGGTCGCCAGCGCC
Organism: Muricoccus radiodurans; assembly: GCF_050154705.1. Taxonomy (GTDB): domain Bacteria; phylum Pseudomonadota; class Alphaproteobacteria; order Acetobacterales; family Acetobacteraceae; genus Roseomonas; species Roseomonas radiodurans. Next base: position 34,835 of record NZ_CP189564.1, read on the forward strand.
TCCTGCTGGTAAATGCGCATGTCCATGGTCTGCCTCCTCGGGGCGATGGTCAGGGTTTCCGCACGCTGTTCGGCGGCGCGTGGCGCGGCGGTGGTGTCGAGACCCCACTTCGGCGGGTACCAGGGGGGGACGAGAGGAGCCGCGCTCGGGGCAAAGCGCTGCTTGATCCGAGTGCGGCCCGCGACCCCGGAAACGTCGGGATGCGCCACGCGAGCGTACTTACTGATCTCGCAGAATAGGTTCTGGCAGTCGATGAGTTGGAGGCGACGGCCCCAGAGCGAAGGAAATTCGAGGCCGAGGCGCTCGAACTCCTCCTCCTGCCGGTCCGCGACGAGACGGATCAACTCCGCTTCGTTGAGGCCGCCACCACTCGCGAAGCACTTGCTCAGCCCGTCCCGCGCACCCGGGCCGGGCACGACGAACTCCATCTCGGAGAAGTCGGTCAGGAGGCTGTAGTTGATGTCCGTGACGAACTGGTAGGCGAGGAAGTCGCCGACCGTCGGAAAGGAGCGGAGCAGGTCGAACGCCTGCTGCATCCGCCGTGCGCCGCGCAGCTGCGCGGGCACCCCCGCGTGCATCATAGCCTCCAGTAGCCGGAGGTGGTTCTGGTGCTTCGCGGGGTGGCCGAAGGTCGAACCGCCCGGGGGCATGATGTAGGCGGCCGAGTAGATCCTCGTGCCGCCGCGCAGCGCCTGCGCGAGGGCGGTGTCGTAGAGGTCGAAGCGGTAGTCTGCCCACGTCACCGCACCGAATGCAGTCTCTAGCAGCTCCCACGTCTCGATCTTGTTGAAGAGCTTAAAGAGGAGGATGCGGAAGAAGACCTCCTCGTCCGATGACGGCAGGTCCTCGCGGTAGATCACGTTGCGGATGAGATACTGACTTACCCGATCCGACGCGCGGTAGGCATTGGTGAAACGATACCCGCCGATGACGGGGTCCTCCGTCCATGGTGGTCGCGCGCCCGCGAGCCTGCGAAAGAACACGCGCTGCCGCTCCACCGCGAAGTGCCAGTAGCTGTCGTACACCTCGGTGACGCGCGCCGGCGCCAGATGGCTGGAATAGACAGCTTTGGGCAGGGCGAGCGGCGGTGCCGGCCGCGGTTCCGCCGGCACGGGCAGTGCGAACGCCGCCTGCTGCGCGCCTTCCCCGGGTGCCGACTTCCGCGGACGCCCGCGTGGGCGGCCCGTTGGGATCCCCGGCGGCTTCAGGTGCGTCACTTAGCGGCCGACACTGCGGCGTGCGCCGGCGTTGTCACGGACGACAAACACGCGCGGGCGGCGGCGGTCAGCGGCACGAGGTGGGGGTTGGTCTTGCCGGGGCGGTCGAGCTTCTCGATTCCCACCGTGATGTTCACCCGCGCGAGCTGAAGCTTCATCTCGTGCGCCATGAAGGCCCCGAGCTGCGCGATGCCGAGGTAGTTGCCGTATGCTCGGTGGAAGAGCTGCTGCGTCGGGTAGAAGGCGTTGATAACGAGGCCACCGTCGTCTGTGGGGACGAAGCTGACCTGCTGGAGGCAAGGGAAGCCGAGCTGAGCGTCGGGAACGTGGTCGCGCGCGGGGTCGAAGATGGCGGCCTGGAACATGGAGTGCCGCACCCCTGGCCGCCCGAGATACTGGGACAGCACCCACTCCAATTGGTTGCCGTCGCACGGGCCGGACCCGTAGGCGACTAGGCGCCCGAAGTAGAGGCCTCGCCGGTTCGAGGTCGGGTTCATCGCCATCAACCGCGGCAGGGCGCTGCGGCACATCCCGAAGAACTTCGTCCGGTCGCCCTGCGCCATGCGCCAGTAGCGCTCTGGGAAGATGGTGAACGCGACCGTCTCCACGTCCCAGTCGTCGAACGCGTCGAGGGCAGTGTCCATCGCTGCCCGCATCGCGCCGTCCTCGGGGATCTCGCCCTCGGGTCCGAAGCCGCCGATGCTGACGACGAGGGGGGAAATCCTGGTGCCGGAATTGTCCATCACGCGCAGGAAGGCGCGCGCCCAAGCCCGGGATATGCTGCTCTCCTCGATGATGAAGGGGACGGGCGCAACGCTAGTCATCGTCGTGGTCCTCCAAGTGGCGGTACTTCGCGAGGCCGACGTAGTGGGGCCGCGCGACACGCACGAAGGTTGCCCACGGCGTTCCCGGGACAGTCGCGCGGGCCACGCCCGGGGAAACCGCGCGGAAGAGCGAGCCGGATCCCGTGCTGCCCTCGGCTGCCGCGATAGCTCCCTCGAGCTGCGCGCCCTGCGGCAAAAGAAGCAGCGTGCCGACCTCCGCATCGAGGGTCGGCGCCGCCCAATGGTGGTCGGCCACCACGAGCGGGCTGGGCGTGACCGTGCCGAGAATCTCCTCGCGCAGCGAGCGGGGCGTCGCGCGGAGGAGCCTCGTCGCATGCGCGCGGGGCATCTCGCCCAGGGCATAGGTGAGGTGGGTGACGAGGGTGGCGTACCCAACGCCGAACTCGCAGGCGACCGCGAAGACCTGCTGCGGCGTCGCTGCCGCCGGCGTCCAGCCTCGGGCCGCGAAGCCGCGGCGGAGGCCGAGCGTCGGCATCAGCGCGAACGCCGCGAAGGCATCGGCGAGGATCTCGTTCGGGCTGCTCTGCGCACCGCCGGCCACGTCCTCGCGCAGCTCGTCGATGGTGGAGCCGTGGCCGAAGACGTGGTGCCCCAGCTCGTGACCGCAATTGTACGCCCGCCGGGGTAGGGGGCGCAACGCGGAGAGGTGGATGCGCGATGAAGACCCGCGCTCGTACATCCCCTCCATGCTCGCAATGTCGTTGAAGCGGACTGTCACCTGGTGAACCTCGCAGAGCCCGTAGATGCAAATCGGGCTGTGTAGGTCGAGGTTGGCCACCTGCCGCGCCCGGATAGAGGCCAGCATGGCCTGGTGGGCGAGAGCGCGGCGGTCTGGCATGATCTGGGCTTTCGGAGGCACGATCACGGCTGGCTCTCGGCCTCCTCGTCTTCGTCCGAGCGTCGCATCGCGGCGAGCAGGGTCATGAGGCGGTCGAGGTCGGCCGGCTTGAGCTTGCCGAGCTCGCGTGCGGCAAGCTGCAGACGGGGATCGTCGGGCGCGATCGTGTCCGGCGCCTCTCCGACGAGCCACGACACACTGACGTCGAACATTTCCGCCATCCGGGCCAGCTCCTCGGCCGTGACGCGGCGGTTGCCCGCCTCGATCTCGGAAACCGAAGGGCGATGGAGGCCGAGCATGCGCGCGACTTGGCCCTGCGAGAGCCCGGCCATCGTCCGCGCCTCCTTGATGCGCGCGGCGAGCTGCGCGCGCCGCGCGGCATCCTGCTGCTCGGTCATGGCTGCCTCACTCCGCCGCAACCGGGGTGGCCGAGGCGGCGATTCGGCACACCTCAGCGACGGTCTGATCGATGCTGAGGGCCGTGCGGCAGGCGCCGCGCGTGCTGAAGATGTTCACGTTGTTGGGGATTTCCATGCCGAGGGTCGCAGCAAGCATCCCAGTGGCCACGGGCCAAATTTTGCTGTTGAACTTGTCGAGGTCCGTGATCGGGACCGTGGCGCCGGTGAGGACGGGGCACGCCAGACCGCTCATCACCTGGATCTGGCCCAGGATGGCGATCAACTCCTTCCTGACATGACCGGCGTCCATCGCCTCCACTCCGGATGCTTACGAGTGGTAAGATAGGATTACCGATAGGCAGTTCAAGGCCTCCTTGTGCAAGGAAGGTTCCTCGGACCGAGAAAGCCTTAGCGTCGGCTCCGACAGGCGTCGGCTATACAGAGGTCCATGTCGTCCGCGTCCGCCGAGCCCGCATCGCCTCGCCGCCCTTGGGACCTGCACCCGGCTCTAGCCGAGGAACGCCTGGCTGCGGCTGCCCGACTGCTGGCTCGCGGGCGGGCCGACGCCTTAGCGCTGGCCGACCCCTGGGCTGGGGACGATGCTTGGTCCGTCGGTTGCCGCGCCTACGCTTTCTCGAAGCACCAGCTCGCCCGCGCCGCCGAGAGCGGCCGCTACCCTTGGCTCGGCATCCTCGACGAGACCCACCACTTCATCTTCCTGATCGAGGGCGTGCCCGTGCGCTTCTTTCGGGGCGATGCCGAGGAACCCAATAAACGCACGCTTCGTCAGCAGGAGAGCGAAGCCGAGCAACTCGCGCTGGCCCTCGGTGGGGATGCTATGGAGGGGCTGATGTTCCGCCTCGCGGTCGAGACGGGCGACGCCGGCGAGGTGAAGCGGGTCGTGTTCCTGGCGCTACGGGGCGAAGAAGGCCGAGTGGAATGCTTTTGGCCCATACCGCTTGGGGAGGGCGCGGGCGTGCCGGTGGAGGCCGTACGCCGGAATAGCGGGGGCGGACTGCAATTGCCGCTGTCAGCCGCGATGCGGGGACCAGCTCGGCTGGAGGCGTCCACCCGCCGCCGGCGCCTCGCGCCGAAGCCGGTCCTCTGACATGGCTCACCCCGGCAGCGTGCCCCGAACCCGGGCCACTCTACCCGCTGCTCTCGCAGCCACATGAACCCCCAAAACGCAGAAGAGCCGCCCCAGAGGACGGCTCCTCGCGAAACAGGTATTTGGCGTCCGCCGGGAATTTACCGCCTGGCTGAAACCAGACGACAGGGAAGCCCCCCGGGGCCCGACCGAGGGGTAATGTATGGATCAGCCTTCCCAATCTCAAGATGATTCGGCCCCGCCCCCCTACGACCCTGAGAAGGTCGCCGACGCGCTCAGCCGCGACCGCCTCTCGAAGTACCTCGCCCGGACCGGTGGGAACGCCGATCGCGCCCTCACCCTCTACGTCTGGAACGCCGAGGTCGGTGCCGCCCTCACCGTCGTCCTCTCTCAGGTTGAGATCGGTCTGCGCAACGCCATCCATCGCGCGCTCGCCGATGCCTTCGGGCCCGACTGGCACCGCGTCGCCCGTTTCCGCAACGCTCATCCGAGAGTGCAAGCCGAACTGGACAAGGCCGAGGGTCGGTTGAGGAAGGGCAGCCCGTCGCTGCCGGACATCATCGCCGCCAGCGACTTCAATCTCTGGCGCGAACTCCTCCGCCCTGCCTATGGCGGCATCTTCTGGAGCAAGCGTATCCCCCTCGCCTTCCCGAGCATCACCCTCACCGGGCACGAGCGGCAGATCCTGACAGCCCTCCACGCTCGCGCGGAGCTGCTTCAGGATCTGCGCAACCGCATCGCGCACCACGAGCCAATCATCGGCTCCAACTGGGAGCCGATCGGGGCGAAGCTCGCCGACCGCCATCGTGAAGCGGTCGAACTGCTGGGCTGGATCAGCCCAGATCTCGCGCGCTGGGTCCTTTCCCGTGACCACTTCGCCGCGGTGATGGCAGCATGCCCGGAACCGGTCGGGCGTGTGTCCCGCTCGTCAGGAGGTCGTGCCTGAGCGCGACATCAATTAATCTGTGGGCAGGCGGTCAAGCAGAAGTCGCATGAAACCCAGCTCGTCAAAGGCAAGATGATGACAGTTCATCGTCGTCGGCTCGGCACCCGGCACGCCCTCTCCCTCCCAAATCACCGGGATTGCTCGGGGCGGTAACTTCGCCCCCTTCCAGACCGCCCGCGCATAGTGCTGCGCTATCTGCAAATCGTCGGCGTGGAAGCGGAGGACGAAGCGCATGAAGCGCGCGTGGCTCTCCATGTACTCCGCCGCGAGCGGCACAATCTCGTAGCTGGACGTCCCCAGCCTCAGCAGTTCGTCACGGACCGGCCCCTTCGTCTTTGGGTTGCCGCATAGCTCCCCGGTGTCGAGGAGCAGCCGCACGCCCATCGCCATCGACCCGTCGGAGCGCGAACGTGTCCCGGTGATCGGCATGAGCGACACCGGCACGTTCTGGTGAAGCGCGTAGTTCCGGAGATTGTACATGATGCGGTAGGCGAGCGAGCGGTCGTAGGCAAAGCTGAACTCTCGCGGCGGAAGCCCCACTATCTCCGGCTCATCTCGGTACGTCGTCGCGAACCACTTCAAAATACGGTCCCTGAAAGTCGCCGCCGAGCCGAGGAAATTCGACACGTGCCGTTGCGCGCGGGCGAGGGCAGGAAGCAGCATCGCGGGCACGATCCCGAAGGCATTCGGTGCGCCTTCCAGGCTCTGTGCGATAATCGCCTCAACCTGCCGTAACTCCCCATGATCCTCTTCGAGAGCTAGGTAGGATATCACCAGCGGTCGGAGCGCGACGACGATCCGCATCACCTCGCTGAACTCGTGCCACAGCTCCTGCGTGAACTCGCCGTCCTGCACCGAGACGTCCACGGTGCCGTCGTCCCTCGGGACGTAGTAGCCGAAGCGCCGCAGCACTCCCTTGGTCTGGCCCACACTGACCTCCGCCTCTGCAATCAATAGATGGGAGCGTCTCCCCCGCTGCGCGGGGGCCGGGCTGTCGGGCTTCGCCCCGAGCCGCCTGCGGCGTCTCGGCCCTCCGGGCTTCCATCCCTGACGCGGAGCGACCGCAGCGGGCGCGCCAGTGTCCCAATGGGCGGAGGCTGCCAGCGTGCTCGCGGGCGTCAACGGGGCCGGGGAGGTGGTCGCTCGATCACCCCCGCCGCTGCGCAGCGCCCTGCGGGTGCGCGACCGGGGGCCGCGCAGGCGTGATCCCGATGAGGGCAGCGCCAATGCCCCATTGACCCCCGCTGCGCGCGCCGGCCGGGTGAACTCGTCGGGACGAGGGGCGCCAGTAGTAGTTCAACCCTCGCCTCCGGCGCGGGTCGAACAAGGGGCGGGTGGAAGAGGTGGGAACGGAAGTAAAGCACAGAGTAGAAGGGCCAGGTCGGATCGAGCGAGACTGTCGATGCGGGATGATTTGCTGTCAGGATACTTCGTATGTGCTCGCTTCCGTGGGGAAGAAATCGTGCTAAATCGCTGTATTTTCTTGCTTATCCGGCCTGTTCTGCTATCTTCTTCTTGTCGGTCGGGATGACCGGCGGCCGAGGAGTGGGGCTGGCACCCCGCATCCCCGGCCTGACCCAGACATGGATTGCACCCATGACCCAGGCTGACCCCGTGATGGGGTCGCGCGACCTCGCGCGCAACTCGTCTCCCCTCCCCCTCGCCTCCGGACCCTCGCCCGCCGTCGCCGCGCTGCTGCGCGTCGTCCACACCTACCCCCGCGCGGGCCTGACGCTCCGCCGCGTGGACGCGGGGCACCCTGAGGAGGGCCTCGCCCACCGCGCGGCCACCCTCGCCTCCCTTGCCGTCGAGGCCCTCGCCTTCCTCGCCGGCGAGGCCCGCTGCGACCACCTCGCCGACAGCCTGTGGGAGCAGGTCACGGCTCTGGAGGACGCGCCCGCCATCCGCGCGCCCGTGTTCGACGCCGCCGACCGCGCGGCCCAGCTCGCGGATCACCGCTACGACTGCGACGCCGAGGACCGTACCTTCAGCCGGGGCCGCTATGCCCCGGAGGGTCGGGCGTGATGACCCTGTCCTTCCCCAAGCCGCTCCCCGTGCTGTCGCCCACCCTCTCGGCGGCGCCTCCCCTCCCCTGCCCCACCGCGCGGCGGCTGGAGGACCTCACGCCCCTGCTGGACGGGGCGCAGCGCGCCCTGCGCGAGCTGGAGGACGCCGCCCGGTGTGTCCCTGGGGCGCTGGCGGCCGAGCTGTTCGCCATCGCCGGCGACGCCGCCGCCGAAATCGAGACGGTCGGCTACGACCTCTTCCTCGTCGTCGGGGAGGACGCCCGATGAACGACCGCTGGACCGATATAGCCCACAGCATCGTCGAGGATGCCCTGGCCGAGCTGCTGGAGGTGCAGGCGCGGCTTGCGACGCTGCCCGTGCACTCCGCCCGGGCCGCCGCCCTCCGCCTCCGGGCGGGAGACCTAGAGCACCGCGTCGCCGCCGCCTCCCGCGTGCTCGACGCCTACGCCCATGCGGGCGCACCGGGCGAGCGCGACGACGAGGAAGGTAGGGGCGGGATGCCCCTCCCCTGCCCTGCCGTGTCGGTGGGCGCGGTACTGCCCGCGCGGGAGGCCGCGTGATGGCCGCCCCGCAGCACCACGCGGCGGGGATGGCGGAGGGGGTGCGCCCCCTCCCCTGCCCCGCCTTCCCCAGTGGCCTGCCCGGCCACGGCCCGCGGCCCTTCTTCGTCCACTGGCGCTCCCAACGGCGGCAGTTCTTCTCCTATCGCGCCCGCATAGTCGCGTGGTCAGCCGCTGAGGCCCGTGCCCGCTTCCTCCCCCGGCGCGGCCCGGAGCCCGTCGTCGTCGGCGTGAAGGCGGCGGCAGGGTGGGGGAGCAACACCGTGGCCCATGCTGGCCGATGGGTCGGATGACCGCCGCCCAGCAGCACGCCCCCGCGCGCGGCGCGAGGAGCAGCACGGGCCGGGAGAGGGCGGGCCGGGCCAGCGCTCTCCTGCCCTCCCCCGCCGACGCCGGCAGCGGCCGCGTCGTTCCCGGCACGGGGAGCGGCATCCCCGTTGAGGAGCGCGCGGACGTGTACGCCCGCGTCACCGAGGCAATCGTCGCCGCGATCGAGGCTGGCGCCGCCCGCGGGACGGACTGGCGCATGCCGTGGCACCGCCGGCGCGACGCTGGCGCCGCCCCTGCCCTGCCCCTCAACGTCGCGAGCCGGGCAGCCTACCGGGGCGTCAACGTCCTGGCGCTGTGGGCCGCGGCGGAGGCGCGCGGCTACGGGTCGGGGCTGTGGGGCACCTACCGGCAGTGGTCCGAACTCGGCGGCCAGGTCCGGCGCGGCGAGCGGGCGACCACCGTCGTGTTCTGGCGCTTCCCGGCGGGCGTGGGGCGAGACAACGGGGCGGGAGGGGACGCCGACGGCGGCGGGACCGGGGATGGTGAGGACACCCCCCGCCGCGGCCCGTGGGCGCGGGCCTACGCGGTCTTCAACGCCGCCCAGGTGGACGGGGCGACGCTCCCGACCGACACCGCCCCGCGGCTGCCGGAGGAGACTCGTATCGGGACGGCGGAGGCGTTCTTCTCCCGCCTGCCCGGCCTCGACCTGCGGCACGGGGGCACGGCGGCCTTCTACGCGCCCGCGACCGACCACGTGCAGGTGCCCGCCTTCGCCGACTTCCGCACGGCCGAGGGTTACTACGCGACCTTGGCGCACGAGGTGACGCACTGGACGGGGCACCCCTCCCGGCTGGCGCGGGACCTCACGGGGCGGTTCGGGGGCGGCGCCTACGCGGCCGAGGAACTCGTCGCCGAACTTGGGGCGGCATTCCTCCTCGCCAGCTTGGGCCTCGCGACCGAGCCGCGGGCCGACCATGCCCGCTACGTCGCGCACTGGCTCGACCTGCTGCGGGGAGACAAGCGCGCCGTGTTCACGGCCGCAGGCCGGGCCCAGTCTGCGGCCGACTGGCTATGCGGTGCCGCACGGCAGCCGGGTCAGGCGGCGGCGGCAGAGTAGGATCAGTGCGTGGAAGAGCGCCGGACCGTCGCTCCTCCGGTCTGGTTTTGTGATTCCCCTTCTAGCAGGTGGAGCCGATCTCGCCGGCCGGTTTGCCAAACGGCGGTATCGTGCATCGAACGTACCGAGAGTTTATAATACCAAAAACCTAGAGGTTTGCCGTATGTCCGGTTTGGTGTATCGGCGTGTCATCAATTCGAGGCCCGCCGCAGTGGCAGTCAGAACCAAAACCCAAGCCCTTGAGGCCTTGCGGACCATCGCCGCCCAGCCCCCTGCGACGCCCAGTCCCGCGATGCCGCCGCCGGCATCCCCTGACCTACCCGCCGTCGGCAGATCCGCTGGGCGCCCGGGGCGGCCCCCCGCACCCGAGGAGACGATGCAGATCAGCCTCCGGCTGCCGAAGGCTTGGCACGCCGCGCTCCGCCGCCGGGCCGTCGAGGCATCGGCTTCCGAGGACCGCACCATCACCCCCCAGGAAATCGTGCGCCGCCTCGTCGGCCAGGGGCTCGGCTTCGGTGGCTAGGGTCATCGCCTTCGCCGGCTCGAAGGGCGGAACCGGGAAGAGCACCCTCAGCCACCTCGCGGCGCACGGTGCCGGCAGCCTGCCGCGCCCGATCCCGGCCGTCGTGGTCACGACGGACCCGGAGGACGCACTGGCCGAAGGCGAGCGGCGCTACGTCGTAGTGGATGGCCGATCGCCGCCCCTCCTGGCCGACCAACTTCAGCGGCTGCTCGCGGTGGACCACCTCCTCATCCTCGTGGACGGCGTGGCCAACCGTGCCGACGTGGATCGCGTGCTCGCCGACATCGCGGACCTCGTGGTCGTGCCCTTCGGCCCGTCCGCCCAGGACGGGGCTAGGGCGGCTGCCAACCTAGACGGCCTGCCGTCCGCGGTCGCGCTCCCCAACCGCTGGCCCACCCACCCCGGCGTGGCCCGCCGCGCCCGACGGTGGCTCGAAGCCGTCCCCTCCGGGCGCAGGCTCCCTCCGTTGAAGGCCATCCCGCGCCTGGACGCCCTGCTCGGGCCGGACGCCTATACCGAGATCGCTTACGAGATCGCGTCGCCGGCCCGCGGCCTTATTCTGGAACTTCTGGCGCGCGCCGGGGTAGACCCTAACGAACTCACCGTAAGATCGTAAAATGGCAGGTTTTTGGGTTTTTGGTATCAGAAAACCCCAAATCGGTAATGTCATAAAGCGGTTGGCCGGGCCTGCCGGAACGGCGCCGCTGTTGTTCACAACGCGTCCGATGCGTGCCGTGGACTCTGCCGCGCCTCGGCTCAACGCGGCCTCACCCTGAAACGGCTGGCGCGGGCCGAGGTGTATCTCAGCAAACTACTGCAACGTCGTAGAAGAGCAGGTTTGCGGGTTTTCGGTATCAGAAAACCGCGAAGTGAGGATGTCATGAACCGGCAAACCGGCTCCGCCAAGGCGGAATTGCCGTTGCCCACATCGCGTCCGATGCGTGCCGTGGACTCTGCCGCGCCCCGGCTCAACGCGGCCTCACCCTGAAACGGCTGGCGCGGGCCGAGGTGTATCTCAGCAAACCACTGCAACGTCGTAGAAGAGCAGGTTTGCGGGTTTTCGGTATCAGAAAACCGCGAAGTGAGGATGTCATGAACCGGTAAACCGGCTCCGCCAAGGCGGAATTGCCGTTGCCCACATCGCGTCCGATTCGTCCCGTGGACTCTGCCGCACCTCGCGTGGACTCTGCCGCAGGTACGTCCGCCAAGCCGTAGCGGAATCAGCGCGTTAGAGACCTTATCCCGTGGACTCTACCGGCCTACTTCAATGAGAGGATTCAAATAGGATTCTCAAATAGCTTGCGCGGCAGAGTCCACGGCGACAAAGCGACGCGCTTCGGGCAATACCGGGCGAGGTTGGCGATGGGGGATCGCCGTGGGGACGCTCCACAGGCTCGTGCTGGACCTGGGCAAGGAGGAGGCGCTGCGCCGCGTGGGCGCCGGCGAACGCCACCTCGTCCGTATTGCCGCAGACGTGCTGACTGACGAGAGCGACGGCATCGGCGTGACTTACAGCGGGTTCTGTCAGGCGGCGCTTCCGCACAAGCGGCTGCCGACGGACGAAGCATGGGTCCGCCGCAACGAGCAGATTACCCTCATGGTCGAGCCTGGACGCCTGCTGAGGCCGGGCGCTGCGGAGCCGGAGATGGTCGGCGTCCCCTATGGGTCGCGGGCCCGCCTCATCCTCCTCTACCTCCAAACCCATGCGATGCGCTCGGGAAGCCGAGAGGTCGAACTCGGCCGGTCCATGCGCGAGTGGCTCCAACGAATGGGCATTCCGCACGGCGGGAAGTCATATGTCGAGGTTCGGGATCAGGCTGCGCGACTCAGTACGTGCAAGCTGACCTTCTACTACGCGGCGGCAAAGGGCCGGACCGGTTTCAGCAATGAGCGGATCGTGGACGACGGCATGCTCATGCTGGACGACGACGGCGGCGACACGCGCCAGGGATCCCTCTTCATCGAACGGGTCCGCCTAAGCGAGTCGTTCCATGCGGCGCTACAGAAGCATCCGGTCCCGATCTGGGAACCAGCGCTGCGGCACATCCAGAACAATAGCATGGCCCTGGATCTCTATGTCTGGCTGGCCTACCGCCTGCATGTCCTCCAGCGGCCCACGCCCGTGCGCTGGGCCGCGCTGCACGGGCAGTTCGGCGGCGGGTTCAAGGCCCTCCGGCACTTCCGTCCGACGTTCCTGGCCAACCTTCGCCTTGCCCTGACGACCTACCCCGACGCACGGGTGGAGGAAGAGGAGGACGGTCTCGTCCTCCATCCGTCGCATCCGCCCATCCGCAAGCTCGCCTGAGGCAGGCCAGGGGGGCGTGGACTCTACCGCGCTAAGGGGAAGCAAGGCTGCAAGAGGCTGCTGGCCCGCAACCCGGGAAAGAAAGAGGGTGTGGACTCTACCGCACCCCGCTCCATAGCCGAGCTGCTGAGACCTCGAAGACTCGCCCAAGCCGAATGCCCAGAGCGAACCTGTGGGAAGCAGAGGAGGGTGCGCGGTAGAGTCCACACCTGATCACGCCAAACGCAGACAGGAAACCGAGTGCCGAGAGCAGGGGGTGAATACCGCCTCCGGACGGCACGCTCCTACCGGTGTGGCGGCACCGACGCCGCAGCCGGGTCCAGCCAGAGGCGGACTTCAGCAGCCCGGCGGCCGGAGGCTTGGTCTTGCCATGAGTTGCCCGCCGTGAGGGCGGGCCGGGGGTCCGAGTTGGCCTGGATCAGGGACAGCCAGGCCCGCGAGGCACCCGATCCTAAGGCGAGGCGCGCTTCCAGCACGGCGACCTCCTCGCGGACGGAGCCACGGCCGAGAAGGTAGCCGCCGGTGCCGGCGATCAGGGCGACCGCCATGGCGCCGGCTCCGGACAGAAGGGCGGTCCGGCGGTTGATGGCCCTAGCGAGGTTGCCCGCCTCCTGCCGGAGGCTGTCACGCAGGTCGCGGCGGAAGACCGCCTTCTCCTCGGCCGAGAGCGGGACGCGGGCGCCTTCCGCCGCGGCTTCTATGCGCGCGACGAACCCAGGGAACAGGCCGAGGGTGACGGACAGCGCGCCGAGGACGAAGCGGTAGGGGTCGCGGGTCAGCTCCCCCCGTTTCACCCCTTGCGCCAGCTCCTCCTGGGCGGTCGCCACCGCGTCGGCCAAGTCCTCGCGGGTCGCAACCGCGGGCGGTGGCGCCACCCAACTCACGGGAGCCAGCCGCGCACCGGAGCGAACTCGGCCTCCATCCGCTCCAGCCACCGGCGCACCGCGGAGCGGTTGAGGCCTCCGATCGGGGGAAAGGCCTTGCCGACCGGGACGAGGCCGTCGCGGGCCATGCCGAAGGAAAGGCGCTTGGCCTCGATCTCCTGCGCCAGCTCTGGCGGGTCCAGGCGGGGAAGCCAGACCTGCACCGCGCCGCGGTCCAGGGCCCGCTTCACGGCCGAGTGCCTCAGGACCCGGCCGAAGGCCTCCTCGCGGTCCAGGCCGGGGTCCACGCGCCCCTCGTTGAGAATGATGGCGGTAGCCTTCGGCCTGAAGCCCCGGGCCTCGAAGGTCTCCAGGCTCGCCAGGTCGTCTACGCGCGGGCCGAGGAGATAGACGGCCACCGGGGCCACGCCCGCCTCCTCCATGTCCGCCGCCACGGTCGGGGCATTGTCGACGAGGGAGGCGAGCGACGTGTCCCCGCCGCCCATGTCGAGAATGGCGGCCGCCTTCTGCTCCATGAGCCAGGCCACCAGGTCGCGCAGCCAACGGGCCGTCTGCACGGGGTCGGCGTTCGCCGGCTGCGCCACGCCCTCGAAGAAGCCGGGCAGGGTGCGGTTCTGCGGGTCCAGGGCGGCGAGAACGGCCGAGCGGCCCTCCTCGGCCGAGCGCCACCCCAGCCAGCGGGCGAGGAGCGTCTTGCCGCTCCACCCCGCGCCGATGAGGAACCACGCGGGCGGGAGCCCGGCGAGGTCTACGCCGGCCTTCGTGACCCCGGACGCGGCGGGAACGGCCAAGGGCGGCAGGCCCACGGACAGCTCCTCCTCTCCTTCGTAGGGGGCCGGGCGCCGGAACAGGGGCACCACGCCGGGTCCACCCGCCTTCTTCAACTGTGCAGCCATCGTCGTCCTTTCGTTGGGTCAGGCTCGCGGCTTGGCAAAGCCGAAGCGCGGGCCCGTGCGCTCCGCGTCGTCCTCGTCCCCCGCCACTGGGGCGGGAGGCGGTGACGACGCGAGTGGAGGGGGCGCAGGGACGTTCGCCGGCCGGGGCTTCGCCGCCTGCCGCGCCAGGTCCTGCTTGAGCTGGTACCAGGTCTGCTGCGCCGTCCGGACGGTCGGCGGCTTGCCGTCCCGGTCGGTCAGCCCGGCCTCGCCGAACGCCTTCGTCCGGACATCCCATCGGGGGCCGTTTGCCTCGAAGTCGGCGGTCAGCGCCACGAAGTGCCGGCGCATGAACAGGTAGAGCGGCGACCGCTTCCCGCGGCCTCGCCCCCCGGCGCTGAGCACCATCGCCAGCTTCGGGTCCACGCCTTCGCCGCCTGCCATTGCCGACACCGCCCGCTTCCAGACGGCACCATCGTTACACCGTTTCTCCGCCGAATATACGGCGAGAGTGCCCCTGACGTGCTCCGCTTCTGCGGTGTAGGAGGAGTTCAGCAGACCAAGTGACCGCTCACGCGGTCGGGGGAACCGGAACGAGGCATGGCCGATACCGAACTTCACGCCAAGCTGGACCGCATCCTGGCCGGGCAGGCCGCCCAGGCGAAGGCGACGGCGGAGCTGGAGACGGCAGTCGGCGCCCTGGTGCAGGGCGTGTCCGGCCTCGTCCCGCTGCTGGGGACGCAGACCGAGATGCTGGAGCAGATCCTCCGCGCCGCGACCCGCGAGCCCCCCGGGGATATGGACCTGACCCGGCTGCTGACCGGCCTGCTGGCAGCGCTGGAACGGATCGAGGCGGCAGTTGCCGCGCTCCCCGCCGAGCTGCGGACCGCTGCGCGCGGCGCGGCCTGAGCGGCGATGCTTACCTACCGGACCGGCGCGGCCGGCGCGCCCTTCGCGGCCGCTGCCATGGCCGCGCACCTGCTGGAGCAAACGCTGCCCGAGGCGGACATGCGCCTGGCCGAATACTACGCGGGCGGGCAGGGGACGGAGGAGGCCCTGGCAAGAGGCATGGGGTGCGTCCCCACGGTCCGCGCCGACGTGCACGCGGACCTGGCGTCCGCCCTCGCCATCCGGCCGGGACAGTTCCTGGACGAGGAGGCGGTGGCCCACCTCCTGGGCGGGCGGCGCGCCGACGGCGAGGAGGTGGAGGGGAGCCAGCGGGGCGTCCGGCGCTACGAGGCCGCGGAGGAGGGGAAGAAGGACCGGGTCCGCATCTCCTACGTGGACCTGTGCTTCTCGGCTCCGAAGTCCGCCTCCCTGGCCTGGGCCTTCGCCGAGACGGCCGCCGAGCGGAACACCATCCTGCAGGCGCACCGCGACGCGCGGGACGAGGCGCTGCGCTACGTCGAGCGCGAGGTCGCCCGGGCCGGCTTCGGCCACGGCGGGCGGGAGGGCGAAGAGCGGGGACACCTGGCCTGGGTCACGTTCGACCACTTCACCAGCCGCCCGACCGTCGCCGTCACGCGGCCCGACCCGGCGACGGGAGTGGTGGCCACCGAGATCCACAACGTCCGCGTCGCCGGCGATCCCCAGCTCCACAGCCACTGCGTCGTGCCGAACGCGATGGTGACGGAGAGCGGGCGCCTGGTGGCCGTGAACCGGGATCTGCTGAAGAACCGCATCCACGAGTTCGGCGCGGTGTATCAAGCCCTCCTCGCCGCCAACCTCCGCCGCGCCGGGATCGACGTCGAGCTGTGCGAGCGCACGAGGATGGCGCGGCTGCCGGCCATCCCCGAGGCCGTGGCGGAGGCGTTCGCGAAGCGGACCCGCGACGCCGAGGAGTCCGCGCGCACCGAGGCGCGAGCGCGAGGGCTCGAATGGGACGCCATGCCCGCCCAGGACAGGATCGACTTCCTCAAGGGCGGGGCGAAGGAATCGCGCCGCTTCAAGGCCGACGACCTGGCGAACGCCGAGGCGTGGAAGGCGCAGGCCGAAGCCCTGGGCTGGCGGCACCGCAGCGCCGTCGCGTACGGCCCGCCGGCCCCCGTCCAGGATCGGGCGGGCCGGCTGGAGCACGGCTTCCAGACGGCGCTGCCGCTGCTGTCGGAGGAGCTGGAGCGGCGCGCCGTCGTGCTGGGGACGGACGCCCGGCTCGCCGCGGCACGCGGCCTCATCGCCGCCGGCATTGAGACGACGGACGACGTCAGCGCCCTCACGCGCGCCATGGCCCGCCGCGGGGTAGAGCAGGGCGGTGGCGCCACGCGACTCATCTGGAAGGAGGGGAACGACGGGCGGACGAAGCTCACCACGGAGCTGCACGTCGCGCAGGAGCGCGAGCTGGTCGGCCTGGCGCGGGCCGCGCAGGCGGACCGGTCCGACGCCCTCTCGCCGGCCGCGCTCGCCGCGGCCGTGACGCGCAGCGGGCTGGACCTCGCCGGGGAGCACGGGGCGGCGCAGCGCCGGGCGATGGAGGCCCTCGGCAGCGGCGGCCGCTTCGGGCTCGCCATCGGCGTGGCCGGGGCGGGCAAGACGACGATGCTGCGCCCGCTGGTGGACGCCTGGACGGGGCGCGGGTCCGAGGTGTGGGGCGTGGCGGATGCCTGGCGCCAGGCGCGCGCCCTCGGGGAGGCCGGGGTGGAGGGAGACCGTGCCGTCGCCCTCCAGCCCTTCCTCGAGCGCGTCCAGTCCGGCCGGGTCACCCTGACGCCGAGGAGCGTGGTGGTGCTGGACGAGGTGGGGCGCGTCGGCACGCGCCAGATGCTGCACCTCCTCCGCTTGCAGCAGCGCGACGGCTTCCGGATCGCAGCCGTGGGCGACGACCGGCAGTGCCAGTCCATTGAGGCTGGCGCCATCATCGACCTGATGCGGAAGGCCCTCGGCGAGAAGGCGGTACCGCAGATCCTCTCGACCGTCCGGCAGCGGACGGAGCGTGAGCGGGAGATCGCCGGCCTCTTCCGCGAGGGCAAGGCCGGCCAAGCCTTGGCCAAGAAGCGGGAGGACGGCACGGCCGAACTCGTGCCGGGCGGCTACCGCGAGGCCGTGGAGCGGGTCGCCGCCCTCTGGCAGGAACGCCGCGATGCCGGGCAGGCGACGGCCTCCGGCTACGCCGTCACCGTGTCGGCGCCGACGAACGCCGACGCGCGGGCCGTCTCCCTCGCCATCCGCGCGCGGCGCCGGGAGGCGGGAGAGGTGGGGCCCGACCTGGCGAACGTCCCCGCGACCGACCAGGCGGGAGCCACCTATTCCCTCCCCCTGGCGGACGGGGACCGCGTGCGGCTCTTCGCGCGGACTCGGGCGACCTTCGCGGACGAGGCCGGCCGCCGGCGCTCCGCCAACATCGGCGACAACGGCAGCGTGCTGGAGGTAGTGAAGGTCCACCCGCGCGAGGGGCTGCACCTGCGCGCCGAGAGCGGGAAGGTTGGCTTCGTGTCCTGGGACGCCCTGCGCGACGCGGGCTCCGGCCGGGTCAGGCTCGCCCACGGCGACTGCCTCACGATCGACAGCAGCCAGGGTCTCACCTCCGACGAGCATATCAACGCCATGCCGTCCGGGTCGCGGGCGGTGCAGGGATTCAAGGGCTACGTCGCCGAGAGCCGGCATCGCGTCGCGTCCTGGCTCGTGTCCAGCTACGGCGCGGAGCTGCGCGAGGCGCAGGATCGCCGGCCGATGGGGCTGACCGATCCCCTCACCGAGGCGGACCTGTGGGACGCCGTCGCGAGAAACCTGGCGCGCCAGCCGGTGAAAGAGAGCGCCCTGGCCTTCGTCTCCGACGTGGCGCGGGAGGCGAAGAGGGCGACGCACGCCCTGCAAGGCGGGCTGCGCGTGCAGGAGGCGCGCGCGGCCGGCGGCGGGGCACCGCACACCCTCCGCCGCACCCTCGACTTCCAGATGGCCCGAGAGGCCGTGGCGAGGCTCGCGGCCCGGTTGGAAGGCGCCTTCTCCATGATCGGCGTGGAGCGGGGCATGGGTGCCTTCCGCGCTGCCGTGGAACGACTCCTGCGGGCGCAGGACCAGGTGCACCGCGCAAGGGCGGACGCCGGGCCGCGGCTGGGTCCGCGGGCGTAGCAGTGGCCGGTCAGGCCGTCATGCCCTGGCGCTTCTTCGCCCCGTCCTCGTCCTCGGTTCCGGCCTTCGCGGTCGCCTTCGCCGCCTGGGCGCCCTCGGCCTGCCGTGCCGTCCGGCCGGCGGCCTCCACGCGGTCCCACGCGGCCGCTTCCTTCGCACGCACCTGCGCGCGGGCCGCCTTCACTTCCTTCGGTTCGGCAATCGCCATGGGACTCTCCTGACGGGTTGAGGGGAAGCGCGCGCCGCACGGCACGGGCATCCCGGCGCTGCCTCTCGGCAGCGCTGGGAACGGGCTGGAAAAGGGGACGGGGGGCAGGGGCCATCACTCGGCCGCCACCTGCCGAGATTCGTCGTCCTCCCACGCCGCGGTGTAGGAGGTCTCGCGGAGCTGGGCGGCGATCGCCGCCCGTCGGAAGCCGATCGCCGCGCCGTGGCGGATCGGCCGCTCGCCGCGCGGCAGGGTGATCCGCTCGTCGCCGCGCATCTCCTGCAACAGCTCGTGCGGCTTCGCCACCTCGCGCGAGATCTCGTGCTCGTTCAGGTTGGACCCGGCCGAGCTGGTCGGCATGTCCATGATGCGGCCGCTCCGCCCCTTGTTCTCGCCGCGGCTGGTCGCGACGGCGCCAAAGGTGCCGAGGGTGGCGGAGAGGTCCTTCGCCGTGTTCAGGTTCTGGATGCCGGCGTAGGTGCGCCAGCTCACGCCGTCGAACCACGCATCCTTGCCCGGCCGTCCCCAGACCTTCTCGATCTGGCCCTCGGACTGGTAGAAGAGCTGCAACGTGACCTTGTATTTCCGCCCCTGGTCGCGCGCCGTCTCCAGGGCGTTCATCGGTCCCAGCAGCACCGCCTCGTCCAGGAAGAAGGCGACGCGCCCGTTGACGCGGCCGTTCGCCGCGAAGACCGCGTCGAGGAGCGAGCCGATCAGCACCCGCGCCACGGCGGGCGTCTCGCGCAGCGCCTCCATCGGCACCTGCACGAAGACGGTCAGCTCTCCCTTCACCAGGTCCGCCATCCGGAAGGCGTCGCCGCTCACCAGGTCGCCATAGACTTCGCTCGCCAGCCACTCCGTGTCGTCGGTCGCGTTGCCGAAGGCACCGGAGAAGGTCACGTCCGCCAGCCCCATCATGGAGCCGGCGAGGCTGCGCGCGAGCGGGGAGGGGCTGGTCTCGTGGATTCCGCGGAGGCGGTCGCGCATCCTCTCCTCCGACACGGACAGGCCGGCGCGGAGCGTGCGGAGGGTCTTCAGCTCCGGCGGGAAGTCAGGGTCCCAGAGCATGTGCGCCAGCAGGGCCGTGACGATGGTCCGCCCCCACTGCTTGAAGCGGGCGTTCGTCCCGTCGCTGCCGCCGCCCCCCTCCGGGATGGGGCCGATAATGCGGCCGACGACGGCGCGCAGGCGGGTCTCCGCCATGTCGCTGTCGATGTCGATCGCCTCCAGCACGTTCGGCCCGACGTCGCCGATGCCGAGGCGCACGACGGTCTGCCCCTGGGCCGCGAGGGCGGCCGCGATCTGCGCGTGCAGCTCCGTGCTGGGGTCCAGCACCACGCGGGACTTCTTCCAGGTGAGCAGCGAGGTGACAAGGGTGGTGGACTTGTAGGCGCCGCCGCCGGCGATGACGATGGAGTGCGTCGTGCCCCTCTTGCACGGGTCGATCAGCAGCGGGACGCGGCCGCCGTTTCCCCAGGTCTCCCGGTCCTCCGGGACGAAGCGCACCCGCGCCACGGGGCCGAGGTCCACGCGCTCCGCCTCGCCCACGACGATGCCGCCGAGGTCCGGGTCGGGCACCGGCGGGAAGAGCCGCGCGGCCTCCGCCATGTCCATGAAGGCGGCGGACCCATGATTGTTGGTGGAGCCGCGGCGGATGCGGTCGATGCCGAGGCCCTTCCTCGCCATGCCGGCGATGCCGCCCCAGCGGCGCCACTGCCAGCGGGCGAGGGCCAGGACCGGTGCGAACGCGAAGAGGCCAGACGCGAGGATCGCGACCGCCTCCGTGAAGGAGCGGCCGGCATAGGGCGCGTAACGCCACCAAGCCCAGGGGTATTCCCACCAGGCGAGGGTGGGGTGTCCCCAGAGCCCAACACCCCACAGGAACAGCAGGGAGGCGACCACGAGCCATCCCAGGGCCGCCAGGACCACCGCAGCGGCCAGGGTCAGGGCGGAGCGCAGCAGAGCCATCAGGCGTGCCCTCTGGCCGCATCCTCGTCCGCCGCCGGACGGAACCATACCTCGCTGATCGCGTACCGCCCGCCGGGCCGGTGGAAGTGGACCACCACGTCGATCAGCCCGCGCAAGGTCTCCTCGATGACGGCAAGGTCCACCGTCGCCGCGGCCGGGTGCTGCTTCATCATCAGCGCGACGGCCGGGATCGCGGCCGAGGCCGTGGGGGCGTGGCCCGTCGTGATGCCGGGATGGCCGGAGCGGAGGGCGCGGACGAAGGAGAACGCCTCGGCGCCGCGCAGCTCCTGGAGCAGCAGCCACTCCATCGAGAGGCGCAGCGACGCCTCCACCAGGTCGTTCGCGGTGACGGCCGCCTCGCCCTGATCCCCCTTCGAGTAGAAGAGGTCCACCCGGTTCGGGTGGGGGAGGGCGCTCGTCTCGTCGGCGTCCTGCACGGTGACGATGCGCGAGGAGAGGGGGATCTCGTTCGCCAGCCCCATGGCGAAGTGCGTCTTCCCCGTCCCCACGGTGCCGCAGAGGAAGTGGGTCCGCTTCGCGCGCACCGTCGCCTTGAGGAAGGCAGTCCAGGCCGCCTCGCGGCTCTCGCCCGGCGCGGCCTGCGCGGCGCGGTAGAGGGTCAGCAGCTCGCGGTCCGTCTCCGACAGGCCGCGCGCGACGGGCCGCACCTCCGCGAAGATCCCGCCGGCGCCGAGCTGGTCGAGGGTCGGCGCGACCTTCTTCGGCCGGCGGATGGCGAGCGCCACGCTCCCGTCGTTCACGCAGGGCGGAAGGACCGCCTGGAGGCGCATACCGCCCGATAGGTCGCAGGACAGGAGGGGGAAGCTCCGCCCGACGTTCTGCCGCTTGAGCGATCCGGCGAGGATCGCGATCCCTTCGAGGTCCACGAAGTCGAGCGGGACGTCGTGCCGCGTCATCTCGCCCCGCCGCCGCACGAAGGCCTCACCCGGACGGTTGATCAGCACGTCCTCCACCTCCGGGTCCTCCCAGAGGGGGTCCAGCGGGGCCAGGGCGAGCTGCAACAGCGGGAGGGCTTCCCCGTGGCGGCTCATCGCGCGGCCTCCCGCGTCCGCAGAGAGAAGCACGGCCGCATGTCGATGTCCTGCATCGCCATGACGAGGATCGGCCGCGCCTGGTTCCGCCGGAGGGTGGGCGGGATGTTCGTGTCGTCCAGGAAGCCCTGCCCGGCCTGGCCGCCGATGCCACCGAACTGGTTGAACGACATGGAGTTGCCGTTGCGGCTGGCCAGGGCGTTCGCCGCGGCGGTCGCGGCTGCCTGCGAGGCGGCGTCGAGGAAGGCGACGGCCGCGAGGCCGCGGAACCGCTCCCAGAAGTGGGTGTCCACCTCGCCGTCCAGGCCCGCCTCCCCGAGCTGGTCCGCGACCGGCGCGCGAAGGCGCACGAGGCAGCCCTGCGGCGTCTCGACGCGGGTCATGACGGCGAAGGCGCGGCGGCGGCCGCGTTGCAGGCTCTCGCGAACCTGCCCGACGAACCACGTCCCGGCGTCGAGGAGCGGCACCGCGCCGCTGGTCGAATAGACCGGGGCGGAGACCTTGCAGCGGAACGGGCCGGGCTGGTCGGTGTTGATCGGCTGCTCCGGCGTGCAGCCCATGGGCGTGCCCATGGTGATGAAGAGATTCCGGTCGGGCAGCACCGTTGCCACGGCCGTGTCCATGTCCTCGCCGGCGCGCAGGCGCTCGCCCAGGCCGTCGCGGGGCGCTGGAAGGACAGAGGCGCCGGGGGCACCGGGGAGGCCCTCGCCGCCTGCCTGCGGGCCCGTGGCCGGAGGCACGGCCGGCGTTCCCCCCTGCGTCAGCTCGAAGGCGGCGATCGCGACGCGGGACGGACCGGGTCGCGGTGGAGCGAAGGGAGAGAACCCTCCCCCTGCGGCGAGTGTGGCCGGCGGCCGCGGCGGGGGAACGGCGACCTGCACGACCGCCGGAGGGGGAGGAGGCGGGGCCTCGCGTGGAATGGGATTCCAACGTTCCCCGACCTCCCCCACCCGGTCCACGTTGAGGCGGCGACCGCCCTCCTCCTCCAGGCCGCGTGGCTGGATGCCCTGCGACATGAGCCAGAAGACGCCGGCAGCCGAGGCTACGCCCAGCACGCCGATCGTTGCCTTCATTCGGCCGGAGAGGGGCTTTCGGCCCGCGACAGGCGAGAGAAGGGAGGGCGCGTCGTGCTGTTCAGCGGCCGGCGGCACGGACGCGCTCCCTACTGCGGGCAGGCCGCCTGATGCGCAGCACGTCGGGGCTGACGGTGCCGGTCCCCGGGTTGGCGCCCGTCCGGTCATAGGCGCGGTTCACGATGCACAGCACGTTGTCGCCATCCCGTAGACGCAGCATCGGGAAGACGCCGTGCAGGACGAGGATGTTGCCGTTGGTGGTCGGGTCCGGGTCAGTGCTCTGCCCCACGACGGCCTCGGTGCCGTCCGGCATCACCTGGTAGGGCATCGGCGGCCGCCGGTTGCCGGGATAGCGCAGGTAGGTTCTCTGCCCGTCGTCCCAAATTGCCGGGACCGTGGCGCTCGGCGCGGGTGCGAGGGCCGCGCGGTCCGCCGCCGTCCCCTGGCCGTCGTAGGCGACGTTGCGCGCGTTCGTTCCCAGGGCGGCCGCCTGCGTCAGTCGGGATGCCGCGGTACGCTGCTCTCGCTCGGCCCGGTCCGCCGCCGTGCGCTCGGCCGCCACCCTGCGCGCCTCCGCCCGCGCGGCCTCCGCGACGATGGCCTGCCCGACGGGGTCGGAGAAGCGGACGGCGAAGAACGTGTCCGGCACCTCCTCCGTCAGCTCGCCCGGCCGCGTCCTCAGCTCGAAGGTATGGCGGCGCAGCTCTCGGGCGTTGTTGGTGGGGTTGGTCCACCAGGCCAGCACCGTGAAGGGCTGCGGCTCCAGGTGCCGCAGCGGCTTGATCATGACGAAGTTGCCTGTCCCCCCGTCCGTGCGGGGCACGCTCGTCATCAGATTCGGGTCCGCCGTGCTGCTGCCGTCACCGCCGGCGGCCGCGACGCGCTCCGCCGGGTCGCCGCCTTGGAGGAGCTGGTTGTCGGAGGTTCCGACGAAGGCGACGCGCTCCGAGGCCGGAAGCTCGATCGCGAGCGTCGCGCCGGGTGCGGCGTAGATGCGCACGATTTGGCCGGGCTGGTAGGCGATGCACCGCTCGCGAGGGTCCGGGCCGCACGGCGCCGGCGTCTCTGCCGCGGACGCCCCCCGAAGGGCCAGCGCGGAGAGGACGAGGGCAGAGGCGAGTAGAAGCGAACGGCTCAAGGGGTCACGCCCTCGCGCTGAGGCCCCGTGTAGTCGATCACCTGGATCTGCGGGGCGTTGAAGGTCCACCGCTGCCAGATGCGGTCCTGCGGGATCGGGACGTTGCGGAGGACGCGAACCGTGGCCGCATAGGTGCCGCGGTCGATCGGCTGGCCGCCCGGCGGGGTCTCCACCCGCTTGAACCAGATCCGGTAAGCGTCCGGGTCGCCCCTGCATCCTTCGATCGGGCAGACCGGACCCCAGTTCACATACTGCGCCTCGATCGTGGTGCCGTCGCGGTAGCGGCGGGCCGGGCTGTCCGGGTTCTCGCGCCGGTACCAGGCCTGGAACTGGTCCCGCAGCGCGGGGGAGGAGAGGGCGGAGACCACCTGCCAGGCCCAGCCGGCGTTGCCCTCGTTCCAGCTCTCCCGCTGTTGCACATAGGTCCAGACCACGTTCACCGTGGAATCGCGGCGCACCTGCGCGGGCAGGCTGTCCCACTCGGCATGGTTGGTTACGGTGCCGTCCGGCCGCTGATAGACGATGATCGGCACCGGCGCCGTCTGCGGCGGCCGCACCCAGATAAAGGCCATCAGGGCGAAGATCACGCCCCACTGCGCCACGATGGTCGCGCTGCGCCCTGTCCCCCGCCACGCCTCACGTCGGCGACGGCGGGCTTCCTCTCGCCGCCGGTCCGCGAGGGCGCGGTCCAGCTCCCCCGCGGGAATCACGATATCGGCGGCGTGCAGGACCTGCTCCGCCGAGGCAGCGGGGGGGCTCATTGCGCCGCCACCTGCGGCGTGCCCCCGGCCACCAGGGGCGCGTTCAGGGAAAACATGTCACCCCGGCAGGCCGGCGGAGGGGTCGGGGCGCAGGCGTTAACGGCAAGGACGGCCAGCAAGAGGGCTGCGGGTCGAAGCATGGGCTCAGCTCCTAGATGCACGGCGGAAGGGGGCGGCGGCGGCGCGGGTGACGCCGCCTGCAAGGCGGCCGATGTGGCCGGCGGCCGCGACAGACCCAGCGCTCACGCCGGAGCCGATGGCGACGAAGGAGGGGAGGACGAGCATCAGCGCCGCTCCCATCCAGAAGACGGAGGCCATGCTGGCGAGCTGGCTGAGCTGCGCGTCCACGTTCCCGGAAGGCGCTGCTCCCATCGCGCGCATCTTGTCGCTGATGATCACCAGAACGAGCCGCAGCAGGATTGAGGCGGTGAGCTGGAGGACGATCAGCCCCACCAGTTTGCCGATCCACTGTTCCACGAAGCCGCGTGTCGCGGAGAATAGGAAGAGCAGGACGATGAAGATGCCCATGCAGATGACGACGGCCATGAAGACGCGTGCGATCAGCCAGACGAGGAAAATCACGCCGAGCGCCCCGAGCATGGCGTAGGCGAGCACCCACGCCATGCCGCGCTCCATCATCATCGTGAAGCCCGTCGCCTGACCGAGCACAATGGATGTCGCGTGCAGGGCGGCGGACCACAGCAGATCAAATTGCTCCGCCGAGGAGATGCCGGAGCGAGGGCCGCCGAGGGCGGCCGCGATCGTGTTGGGCAAGTCTGTGAAGAAGAAGTCCCGGACGTAATAGTTGTAGGCGGACGCCTGGAGAACCTGTGTCACCACTACAGCACGGACGGCCGAGATCGCCGCCGTCCCCACGTCCGTCTTGCCGTAGATAGTGAGGAAGGCGAAGCCGATGATGTAGAGCGAGAGGGCGGTCGCGATCATCCCGCGAAGGCCGCTCAGCCCGCTCGTGATGATCGCGTCCATGCTGGAGATCAGCATGGTGTCCATTGAGGTTGCGAAATCGCGGAAGATGGTGGGAGCCGCGGGCGAGGCCATGGGTCAGGTCCGCCGGCGCAGGTAGGCCGGCAACTCTCGCTCGAACTGCGTCGGTGCCTGCGGGAGAGGGCGGCCGAGGCCGCGCCCCCGCGCCTCGGCCGCCCGAGCATTCTCGCATGCGGGCGTCCGGTTGCGCGTCGCGTCGTCGGCGCACAGCCGCAGAATCTGTGCCCGGGCACGCGGGTTCGCCTGAAACCACGGCACGTCGTAGGACTGCGCTGCGGCCGGGGTGCCGAGGAGGGCCAGGGCGAGAGCGAGGCGGCAGCCGCTCACCGGAGACCCTGCGTGATGGGCGCCGTCATGGCCCGCAGCTCGTCCGCGCTCTGGCGCTGCCGCTGCTCCACTCGCTGTTCAGTGACGCGGTTGTCCGCGATCACCATGGCTTGGATGTTCTGGAAGCGGGCTTGGTGGATGGCGAGGTTCTGTTGCTCGATCGCGATCAGGCCGTTGACCGCTGCGACCTCCGTCCCGTCCGTCGCTGCTTCAAGGCGCGCCCGCAGGATCGCGAGATTCGCGAGGCGCTGGTCCGCTTCGGCCATGCTCTCGGCCGCGAGAGCCTGTGCATTCGCCGTCACGCCTGCGCGCCGGCTCTGTTCCTGCTGCCAGGTATCCGGGGTGCCCGGAGGCACGTAGGCCTGGTTCCTGCTGAGAAACCGCTCCGCGCTGCCCAGCACGGACGGGATTCCCCCGTAGATGCCGCCCTGCACCGCGGACAGCCCTTCGGTGATGATGCTGTTCGGGGGCAGGTAGGACCGGCTCACGCCGCCCAGCGCGTTCACCACTTGGCCGAGGTCCGTGGCGTGGGCGATCACGTTGTAGGTTGCGACGGCTTGTTCATACTGCGCGCGGAGTTGCTGGAGCTGCTGCAAGCCCTGCTGCATCGCGCGCACGGCCTCCAGCGCGCGCGCCAGATCGCTCTTGGGGTCATAGACCACCCACTGCGCCGCCGCAGGTGTGGGGACGGCGGCCGAGAGAGACAGCGCCGAGGCGCCGGCGAGCAGCATCCGCTTCATCCTGTCGGACTCCTTCGTCATGCCCCCGCCTCCTGGTAGCGGGCGCGGTAAGCCGGCCAGATCGCGGCCGGGTCCGTGGTCCCCAGCTCCTCCCCGATGGAGTGCCAGAGGGCCGACTTGATCGGGTCGTTGGAGAGGACCGCGATGTGCTGCGGCAGCGCGTCGAGGGGCGCGCGGGCGACGAAAGAGCCCTCCGGCCGCTTCACGAGAAAGGTGCCCTCGCCCAGCGCCCGCATCCGCCCCATGATCTGTTCCATCTCGCCCGGCGAGCAGTGGAGCAGGTCACGGTAGGCGGCCTCGCTCGCCTCGGGGTTAGGGAAGAGGATCTTCGTCGGGGTGTTGGTGAGGAGGGTCCGGCCCGCCTCCGTGCGCGCTAGGTCCTCCGGCCGGTGCGCGGCCAACCAGAGCATCCCGTTCCCCTTCCGAAGCTCGCGCGAGAAGGCGTCGAAGCCCTCAGCGAAGCCGCTGCCGTCGTGGGGAAGGTAGGAGGCGGCTTCGTCCACCAGGACCGCGCCGCGCACGCCGCGCCCGACCTTCTCGCGGATGCGGAAGAACTGGTAGGCGGCCGCCGGTATCCGCACCGTCGCCATGTCGTCGGGCAGCAGTTCGGTGTTGTCGATGCCGACGATGCCCGCCTCCAGGCGGATCAGGTCCTCGTCCCCGTCGAAGGCCCAGCCGAGGGCGTTGCCGCGGCACCACCGCTCCAGCCGGGCACCCGTGCTGGCCTCGCCGTGGTCCAGGAACTGGCGGAGGCCTCCTAACGACCGTGCCTCCGGCGGGCGCCGCATGAGGAAGGCGAGGGCGGTGTGCAGGCGCTCGATCTGGTGCGGCGGGGGCGGGCCCTTGCCGTCCAGCATGATGAGCCCCTGCACGAACTCGGCGAGCCAGCTCCGCGCTTCGAGACTGCCCGCGAGGGCCTTGAGCGGCGCCATGCCGCTCTCCACGCCGCGCCGGACGCGCGCGTAGTAGCCGCCGCAGGCGCGCACCGTCAGCTCGTTTGACGCGTCCTTGTCGAGGATGACGCAGACCCCGCCCTTCGGCGCGAGGGCCTGTTCCAACGCCACAGCCACGAGTCCGAGAAACGTGCTCTTTCCGTAGCCGGTGGGGCCGAGCAGCAAGGTGTGCCCGACGCGCCGGACGTGCGGGTCGAAGTCGTGGGCGGTGTGCCCTTCCGTGACCAAGCGCAGGAGCGGCGCCCGCCAGTGGGGTAGGGCGGAGCCGCGCGGAAAGCCCGCGCAGGAGGAGAAGGATAGGAAGTTGAAGCCGTGCACGCCGCCGTGGCGGGCGAGCGTCGCGGCCGGTGCCCCCGGCACCTGCGCCCAATAGGCTGGGAAGCACCCCAAGGCCTCGGGGATGGCGGAGACGTTGGTCCGCTCCGTCAGGATGCCGCGAACCTCTCCGACTGCGTCGGACAGTTCCTCCTGGCTGTCCGCATGGACCGTCAGCGACCAGTGGTGGTCGCCCATGATGGAGCGCCCGCTCTCCACGGCGTCCATCGCCTCGTCCAGGCCCTCAGAGACGGAGTGCGCGCGGTCGCGCGCGTTCGCCATCTGCCGCTGTGTCCTCGCCATCTTGCCCGTCGCTGTCGCGGCCGACAGGAAGGCGAAGCGGTTGGTCATGACGATGCGCCGGCGCACCGCCAGCAGCCCGTCGAGGGTCCAGGGACGAGCGACCTCGGGATAGTCCCGCAGGCCCATGATCACCGCGAAGCAGCTCCGCCCAGGGACGCGGACCTCGATTCCGGCGAGCCCGCATACCACCCGGTCGGTGTAGATCGCCGAGGCCATGACGCCCCGCGTCTCCGGCACCGGCGACCACCGGCCGTAGAGGATGAGGCGCACCGCCTCGCCGATCTCGGAGAAGGGGGCGCCGCCCGCCCAGCGGCGGCCGAGGCGACGGGGGGCGTAGGCCCGCAGCGAGCGCCGCACGGCGGCCGCGCGATCGTTCACCTGCCGCAGCAGCGCCGCATCCACCTCCTCAGTGCGGCCGACGAGGCGGCGCAGCCTCGCGACGGCGCCGGTGATCGGGCGCGGGCGCACGAGGATGGTGACGAACCACTCCCTGACTAAGAGGTCCGCATCCAGCGCGGCGTGGTATTCGCGCATCAGCTCGCGGCCGTAGGCAGAGCGGAACTCGCCCGGCACGAAGGGCTGCACCCTGTCGTGACAGACGTGGTGCTCGAAGACCGTCACGTTGGTGTCGTAGAGGGCGCGCAGGGCGGAATGCCGCTCGCGCCGCGCGGCGTAGCGCGCCTCCTCGTCCATGAGGGTGAGCGGGCGGCCGTCCAGCCGCAGCGCGGCCATGAGGCTGCCGTCCTCCAGCTCCACCACGTTCTCCGTGACGTGGCCGAGGATCGGCAGGTACTCGTCGGCGGGCTTGTCGGAGACGGTGAAGCGGCCGTTATCGAACATGCGCCGGCCTCCTCCTGCGCGCGGGGCGGGTAGCCGGCAGCGGCGAGAGCGACGGGGCGCCGAGGCCGAGGGGATCGCGCAACAGACCGCAGCAGCGGAGCCAGGCGAGGCCGACGTTCGCCCCGTAGGGGTCCCGCGCGATCGCGAGCATCGCTACCAGCCACACCGGCCCCACGACGGCGGCCGCCCAGCCGAGGCCGCGCCAGCCCGTCACGTTCGTCTGGATCAGGTAGGCAAGCGCCCCCATGACGACTGCGAGCGGGAAGGGAAGCCCGAGGAAGCGGGCCGGCCGGGTGGACCCGACCGGCACAGCGTCCTCGCGCGCCCGGCGCACCTCCGCGGGGCTGGGGGCGGATGCGACCTGCACCATCAGATCCCGAAGAAGCCCGCGATGGTCGAGTAGTTCGCGGCGATCAGCCCGCCGATCGCCACCATGGCCACCGTCGCGAAGTTGAAGCGGAACATCAGCAGCGCGATGGCCACGCCGATGACGCCCGCGCTGATCGCGACGCGCACTATGTTGGTGATGACCCACTGAATGAGGCTGGAGAGCTGCCCGCTGCCGCCCCCGCCGATCACCTGGGCGAACGCCGGAGAGGCCACGAGGACGACGGCCAGGGCAGCCGAGGCCGCCACCGCGACAGACTTGTTGATGCGCATCAGCGAGGCTCCGGAGGCTGGCTGGAGGCGACGACGGACGGGGCCCCCGACCCGCCGGCCGAAGGAGGGGAGGGCTCGCGCGCGATGCGGCGCGCGCAGCCCTCGTGCGCCTGGAGGGCCCAACCGTCCCAGGCGGCAGGTTCCGGCCCGCACGCCGCCAGCACGGCGGGCGAGGGCGGCGGCGCGGGAGCGGGGCGGGCAACCTCGGCAATGGGCGGCGGGAGGGGCAGCCGCGCGGCCGCGGCGTCCACCCGCGCGGGATAGCCGTTCGTGCAGGCCGCGCGCCCGGTGTTGTAGCGGCAGTGGGCGCGACGCTCGATCGCGAACGCCTCGCCGAGGATCCGGCCGCCGGCGCAGATGTTGTCGCGCGGGTCGAAGACGGTCTCGACCGTCAGGCCGTAGGCGGCCCAGTTGCGGTCCGTCACCTGCATCGGACCCGCGTCGATCCGGTGGCCGAGCGCCAGCAACTCGCGCGCCTTCGCCACGGCCTCCTCGCGGGTGCGGAAGAAGTACGACCGGCCCGTGGCGTTGTCGCCGATGGCGAAGGGATGCAGGCGGCTCTCCGCCTGCGCCGTCGCCACGGCGCGCGTCGTCGGCACCTCGGCGATCACGGGATAGATCGCGGCGCAGGCCGTCAGGTGGCCCAGGAACGCCGCGACGGTCAGCGGGTCGCTCATCCCCTGGCCACCCCGGAGGCGGCGGTTAGCCGCGCGAGGGAGGCGTCAGGGGCCCCCGATCCCGAGGCAGGCGAGGCGCTGGTGCCCCTCCGGATAGACCACGATGGAGCCGCCGTAGCCCCAGGCCGCGACCTGACGCCGCAGGGTGCGGAAATCCGACCAGGACCGCGCCCCTTCGTACCGTCGCATGGCGATGACGCAGTAACCCGGACGTCCGGCGGAGAGACGGACGTAGGCGAGGTAGTCAGCCGTTGCGGCGACCTCGACCACGGCGACGCGGCAGATGTGCGTCCCCTCCGAGAGCCGGACGCGGAGGTCCGCCTCAGAGATAGATCTATCCCTTTGCAACAGCTCCCCCGCCGAGTCCGAAGCTGCCGGACCGTAAGCGAGTGCTTCGGCGGACGGAAGCATGGCGCCAGCAGCACGGTGAGAGGCGTCGTCCATGTCGTCCTCCTCAACACCCAGCCCGTACCCCCTCGGCTCTTCGGCGGGGCCTGTCAGTCCCCCGCTGGTCAGGAGGCTTGATGGACGAAGTTGCGGCTGACGAAAAGACAAATTTCCGATTTGACGCATTTTCGTATTATCGTCATGTTCGTGCAATGTTCTAGAGGTGAGCTGTTCCCGGAGGTGTGGCCTGGGTGGACCTGCGCAAGTCGGTCGTTTCGTCACTTTTTGCCTTCGCCCAGGGCGGCGCCGGACCTTCACGTGTTACAAAGCGCAGGCACGCATGACCTACTCAGCCGTGTGGTGTAGCGGGGCGAAAGGCGGGGTGGCGGGTACTCCAACACTACTCAACGCCAGTCGCGAGCGGCTGGACGGTGCCCCTTTCGAAACGGGCATTGAGTGCGTCCATCGCCGCCATGAGCCGGTCGGAGGTGGCCGGGGCACGGGTGCGGAGGTCGTCGAGGATCTAGCGAACATTAAAATAGCGGTGCCCGCCAGAGCGGCCGGAGCATCGGGAGTGCCTCCGCAATGAGGGCGCGGGTGTCGTCCGCCGGCTCGATACGCCTCCCGTGCTGGGCGGAATGACAGGGCTCGTCCGGAGCGTGAAGGTTCGTCTGGAGGAACACCGCTATCCGGGCCGTGATGAGGCCTCGTGGGGTCCGTTACGTGAATCGGACTTCCTGAGGGGCCGCGCCGACCGGCAATCTTTTGTCACG
Source organism: Muricoccus radiodurans (assembly GCF_050154705.1). GTDB lineage: Bacteria > Pseudomonadota > Alphaproteobacteria > Acetobacterales > Acetobacteraceae > Roseomonas > Roseomonas radiodurans. The sequence continues at coordinate 65,993 of NZ_CP189564.1, forward strand.
GAGCGGCGCGGCGCCGTCGCGCCCGGGGCGTAGTTTACGCGGCGGCCTCAACCACGAAGGAACGCCGATGCTCCGCCGCCTTGCCCTCGCCGCCCCGATCGCCCTCGCCGCCGGGGCAGCCCTCGCGCAGTCTCCCCATGCCGGACACGGCGCGCCTGCCGGAAATGCCGGGATGGGTATGCCTATGCCGCAACCGGCCAGCCCGGGGGCGGCGCAGGCGCCCTCCACCCAGGCCTTCATGCAAGGGATGGAGCGGATGCACCGCGACATGGCAATCCAGTACACGGGCAACACCGACCGCGACTTCGCCATGGGAATGATCCCCCACCACCAGGGCGCGATCGACATGGCCCGAGTGCAGCTCCAGTACGGGCGCGATCCGGAGATGCGCCGCATGGCCGAGGAGATCATCGCGGCGCAGGAGCGCGAGATCGCGCAACTCCGCGCCTTCCTCGCCCGCGCGCCGCGCTGACGGGGATGCCCGACCCCCGCGGGCGTCGGCGGCGAGATCGCCGTGGCGGCTTGGGCGGTGCGGCGGGGAAACGGCCCCGCCTTCGCCTTCCTCGGTAATGCGGCGCTCCTTCCCAGCATTCCGAGCGCGCGGATCGGCGCGATGGCCACGATCCCCGAGGTGACGGAGACGAGCATCGGCCATCTCCTCATCGGGCAGGCGGTGTTCGAGGGCCTCCCCGCCGTCGTGCATCGGATGAAGGAGATCATCACGGCAGCCTGCGCAGCGGGGTAGGTCCCTTCGTCGTAGGCCCTGGCGTCAGGCCGCCATCTTCCGGCACTCGGCGGCGCAGCGACGGCACGCCACGACGCAGGCCTGCATGGCGGCATCCCCCTCTCCGTGCTTCTCGCAGTCCGCCGCACAGGCCTCGCAAACCTCGGCGCACACGCCACAGAGCCGCGCGTGGTGGGCCGAGCCGCGGATCATGAAATCGGCGTCCGTGGCGCAGAGCTGGGCGCAGTCCATCATCAGGACGATGTGCGCCTTCTCGGTGTGATGCCCGCCTTGCGCGAGGCAGTGGGCGATGGTCGCGAGGCAGGTACGGTGGCAGTCCAGGCAGGCCTGGATACAGGCCTCCATGTCGGCGTGATGCATGGTCCGGTCCTCCGGCTGGGTGTCACCCCCGAACATCCCCGCCCGCCCGGGGTTCGCCGTCGCAATGCGACGAGTTGTTTCCACCCCCCTCCAATCCGTCGAGTATAGGGCAGTCGGGCCGCTCGTCGCCGTAGCAGTGGTCCGCGAGATGCCGGAGCGAGGCGGCCATGGCCATCAGCGCCGCCGCCTGCGCCTCCAATTCCGTCACATGCCCGAGGGCAAGGCGCTTCACCTCCGCGCTCGGCCGCCATCGATCTTGCCAGAGTGCCAGCAGGCCGCGAATGCGCTCCGTGCCGAAGCCAAGGGAGCGGGCGCGGGCGATGAAGCGCAGCGTCGCGAGGTCGGCCGGGACATAGCGGCGGTAACCGGACGGCAATCGGGGCGCGCCGGGCAGAAGACCTGCAGCCTCCCAGGTACGGATCGCCTTCGCGGTGACACCCACCGCCTCCGCAGCCTCCCCGACGTTCATCCCGCCCCTCCTACCCGGCGCAGCCGCAGCGCGTTGCCGACGACACAGACGCTCGACAGCCCCATCGCGGCGGCGGCCAGCATCGGCGAGAGCAGGCCGAAGGCGGCAACGGCGATCAGCAAGGCGTTGTAGCCGAAAGCCCAGCCGAGGTTCTGGCGGATGTTGCGCAGAGTGGCGCGGGACAGGGTGACGGCGGCTGCCACCCCGTGCAGGTCGCCGCGCATGAGGACGACTTCCGCGCTCTCGATGGCGATATCCGTGCCGGACCCGACGGCGATGCCGACATCGGCCGCGGCGAGCGCCGGGGCGTCGTTGATCCCGTCACCCACGAAGGCCACCGCGCGGCCGCCCTCCCGCAGGTGACGAACCGCTTCCACCTTCCCCTCCGGCCGGACCTCCGCGACGACCTCGCCGATGCTGAGGAGGCGGGCGACGGCCTCCGCGGTGCGGCGATTGTCACCGGTGACCATCGCGAGGTTCAGGCCCATCCGAAGGAGCGTCGCGACGGCGCCGGGCGTCGTTTCCCGCACCGGGTCGGCGACGGCCAGCAGCGCGGCAAGGTGCCCGTCCAGGGAGGCGTAGAGCGGCGTGCGGCCCTCCCCGGCGAGCCGCGCCGCGCTTTCGGCGAAGGGCGCCACGTCGAGACCGAGGGAGGCCATGAACCGATCCGCGCCGACTTCCACGCGCTGGCCCGCGACGGTCGCGCGGACGCCGCCGACCACAGCCTCGAAATCCTGCACCTGCGGGACAGTTAGGCCGCGAGCCACGGCGCCGTCGCGGATCGCACGGGCGATGGGGTGCTCCGACCGTGCCTCGGCCGCGGCAACGAGGGCGAGAACCTCATCCGGCGCGAAACCCTCTGCCGGAACTAGGTCCGTCAGCGCCGGGCGGCCCTCGGTCAGGGTGCCGGTCTTGTCCACGGCGACTACCGCCGCGTCCCCCAACTTCTGCAAGGCCGCCCCGCGCCGGAACAGCACCCCAAGTTCGGCAGCGCGCCCCGTGCCGACCATGATGGAGACCGGCGTCGCGAGGCCCATCGCGCAGGGGCAGGCGATAATGAGCACGGCGACCGCGGCCGTCAGCGCCGCCGCGACCCCGCCACCGACGAGGAGCCAGCCGAGGAAGGTCACCGCGGCCAGCCCCATGACGGCGGGGACGAACCACATCGTCACCCGGTCCACGAGTGCCTGGATCGGCAGCTTGGAACCCTGCGCCTCCTCCACCATGCGGGCGATGCGCGCGAGGGTGGTTTCCGCCCCGACGGCCATCGCCCGGACACGGAGGGCACCGGCGCCGTTCACCGTCCCTCCGGTGACGGGGCCGCCCGCCGCCTTCGCGACGGGCACCGGCTCGCCCGTGATCATGCTTTCATCCACGTAGGATCCGCCGTCCAGCACCGTCCCGTCCGTCGGCACGCGCTCGCCCGGCCGGATGAGGAGCACGTCGCCGACCGAGAGCGAGGCCGCGGGCACCTCCACCTCGCGCCCGTCGCGCTCTATGCGGGCGGTGGGCGGGGCGAGGTCCATCAGCCGTCGGATCGCCTCCGACGCGCGTCCCCGCGAGCGCGCCTCCAGCCAGCGGCCTAGCAGCACGAGGGCGACAATAACGGCGGCGGCCTCGAAATAGACGAAGCGTTGCCCGTCCGGCACCAGCCCCGGCGCCAGCAGCACGACGACCGAATAGGCCCAGGCCGCCGTCGTACCGATGGCGACGAGGGAGTTCATCTCCGGCGCCCCACGGAGCAGGGCGGGCCAGCCGATCCGGTGGAAGCGCCAGCCGGGACCAAACATCGCGGCTGTGGCGAGCGCCGCGCTGATCCAGCGCCATGCCGCGCCGCCGATCGTAGCGGCGATGCCGTGATGGACCGCCGGGAACAGGTGCCCGCCCATCTCCACGACCACCAGCGGCGCGGCCAGGAGGAGGGCGAGCAGCGCATCCCGGCGGAGCCCTTCCTCCTCGCCGCGTGCGGGTGGGCCGGCATGGCCCGCGTGCGGGTCGGACGCCCCGTCTGGCGCGCCGTGATGGTGCGCGTGGTTCGGGGCGGGTTCGGAGACCGCATAGCCAGCGCGGACCACCGCGTCGCGCAGCGCGCCGGGCTCGGCGGTGCCTGTCACCCGAGCCCGGCCGGTCGCCAAGTTCACCGCCGCTTCCGTTACCCCTGGAACCTTCGTCAGTGCGCGTTCGACGCGGCCGACGCAGGAGGCGCAGGTCATGCCCTCGACGGGAAGGGTGAGGGTCCGTTCGGGAGGAAGATTCGTGTCCATGGAGAGCCAGGTGGGTGCTTGCCGCGCGGCAAGGTCAACGGCCGTGATGAGGGAATCAGGCGGGAACCACCTCTGCCTCCCACCCGTCCGCCCGGAGCGCGGCCACAAGCGCGGCGGGGTCACCAGCGACCGTCACCTCCCGCCTCTCCAGATCCACAGCGGGTTCGGCGCCAGGCACCGCGTCGCGCAGCGTCGCCGCCACGCCCTTCGCGCAGCCGCCACAGGTCATGTTCGGGATCCTGATCCGGGTCATCGCAAGTCCTCCGGTAGATGGATGTCTCTCAGGTGCGACCTTGCCCCGCGGGAAGGTCAAGGCCGGCTTCCGGGAGAGGTGGAGCCGGGCCGCGAGGCCGCCTCCGGGTGCGTCGTCGAGGTGCAAGCTTCCACCCAGGGCCTCGGCGAAGCGCGAGACGATGGCCAGTCCGAGGCCGGAGCCGCCCGTCCCTCGGGAGGGATCGAGTTGGACGAAGGGCGCGACCGCCCGCGCGCGATCCGCCGGGAGAATGCCGGAGCCGGCGTCCGCGACTTCCACGACGACCTCTGTCCCATCGTCCCGGAGCCGGAGCCGCACCGGCTCTGCGCCATGGGAGAGGGCGTTCGAAAGAAGGTTCGAGAGCGCCCGCTTTGTGGCAGCGGGCCGCAGCGGCAGGACCGCGCGGGATGGTCCCTCATAGGCCACGTCGTGCCCTGCATCGGCCGCGTCGGAGGCGAGGGTCTGCATGATGGCCGCGAGGTCGGCGGGGCGCGTCGGTTCGGCGTCGCGGCCCTCGCGGAGGTAGTCGAGAGTACGGCCGATCATCCCCTCCATCTCCGCGATGTCGGCCTCCATCCGCTCCCGCGCCTCGCCGTCCGGCAAGAAACCCGCGCGGAGCCGGAGGCGGGCGAGGGGTGTGCGGAGGTCGTGGCTCATCGCCGCGAGCGCCTCGGTCCGGTCCTCGACGAGCCGGGCGATGCGGTGCTGCATCGCGTTGAAGGCCACCGCGGCGTGGCGGACTTCGCTCGGCCCGTCGGCGGGGACAGGGTGCGAGCGGAGGTCGCGCCCGAGCGCATCGGCGGCATCGGCGAGGCGCCGGAGCGGCCCCGTGATCCAACGGACAACAAGGGCGGAGGCGATGGCGATCCCAACTGCCATTGCGAGGAGGGAAAGGAGGGCGCCGAGGTCAGACGCGCCCTGCCAAGGCGCCCCCGCCGTGCCGAGCCAAGATGCCGAGAAGACGATCCATCCCCCTGCCACGACGGGGAGGGCACCAACGACCCGATGACCCGGCTCCGCCTTCGGGTCCCAGGCGACGAGGGCGCTGGGGCCGAGGACGGCGACGACAGGGGTCAGCCCCTCCGGCGTGGGCGTGCCCGGGGGCACAGGGGAAACGCGGTCCCAATGCACGTCAATGCCCGGCGTGGCGAGGGCGTGGGCCGCACGGTCCCTCGCTTCCGGAGGTAGGGCCTCGACGGCGGCCCGTGCGGCGACGACCCGCTCGGCGAGGCGCGACGCCCGCGTACCCGTCTCCGCCGATTGAAGGGCGCGCTCGTGGACCCAGACGGAGCCGAGATGCAGCAACGTCAGGCCGCCGAGGAGGAGGAGGGTGACGCGCCCTGCGAGGCTCGCGGGCCAGAGGCGGGTGAGGCGTCGGACGAGGGCAGTCACGCGCGGCCCACGTCAGGGACGAAGAGATAGCCCGCCCCACGCACCGTCTTGATGATGGCCGGACTGCCCTCGTCCGGCTCGATCTTGCGACGGAGCCGGCTGACCTGCACGTCTACCGTGCGGTCGAAGGGGTCCACGCCGACCCGTCGCTTCGCGACCTCCAGGAGCTGCTCGCGCGTCAGCACGCGCTGGGGGTGCTCGAGGAAGGCAAGGAGAAGGTCGTACTCCGCGCCCGAGAGGTCTACGGCCGCGCCATCGGGTGCGGTCAGTTCCCGCCGCGCCGTGTCGAGCACCCAGCCCGCGAAGGCGAGGCGGCGGGAGCGGGAGGCGAGGTCGCCATCCCCGGCCGGCGTCCCGGCCCGCCGCAGGAGGGCACGGACGCGGGCGACGAGCTCGCGCGGCGCGAAGGGCTTGGCGACATAGTCGTCGGCGCCGAGTTCGAGGCCGAGCACGCGGTCCATCTCCTCGCCCCGCGCCGTCAGCATGAGAACGGGGACGCAGCTCCGCTCCCGCAGCCGCCGCAGCAGGTCGAGGCCGGAGGTGCCGGGAAGCATGACGTCCAGCAGCACGGCGTCGGGCGGCGCCGTCCCGATCACTTCCCACATCTCCCGCCCGTCCCGGGCGGCGGAGACGCGGAATCCGGCCTCGGACAGCAGGCGCGTGACGAGGCGGCGCATCTCCCCGTCGTCCTCGACGACGAGGAGGTGCGCCTCGGGGTCGAGGAGCCGCCGCTCCGCCTCCGCCGACACGCTCAGTCCATCGGCGTGAAGCGGGCGGAGCGCTGCGGCTGGCCCGGCAGGGTGAGGTTTGCGACGACGCGCATCCCACGGGCGGCAGCGAAGTCGCCCCGGCCAACGAGGTAGGCTCCGCCCTCCCCCTGCTCCAGGCGCACTGTCTGTTGCCGCCCGCCGGCCTGGACGACGACGGAACCGGACGCGCCTGCGGCGCTGACGGGGCGGTCGTTCGCGCCCAGAACCCAGACCCGGATCTCCCCGTCGCGGGCCAGGACCTCGACGTGGGTGTTGCCGACATCGCCGATGACGCCGCCGTTGGCGCCGCGCTTGCCCTCGTCGTGCGCGAGGGCGGGCGTGGCCGAGAGCAGGAGCGGGAGGGCGAGGATGTGACGTCGGTGCATGGGGTTCTCCATCAGAAGGCTTCGACCACGGCACCTGGGCGGGCGGCGGCGCGCTCCGCTGCCTCCCGGCGCAGCCGTTCCAGCGCCGGGCGGCCAAAACGGTGGAAGAGGATCGGCGTAACGAAGGTATCGAGGAGGGTCGCCGACACCAGGCCGCCGAGGATCGTGACCGCGACGGGGTGTAGGACCTCCTTCCCCGGCTCGTCGCCGCCGATCGCGAGCGGGATGAGGGCGAGGCCCGCCGAGAGCGCGGTCATGAGGACGGGCGTCAGCCGCTCGGCCGAGCCACGCAGGACGAGGGCGAGGCCCCAGCGCTCGCCCTCGTGCAGGGCGAGGTTGAGGTAGTGGCTCACCTTCAGGATGCCGTTCCGCGTCGTGATGCCGGTCAGCGTCACGAAGCCGACGAGGGTCGCGACTGAGAGGGGTTGGCCGGCCATCCAGATCGCGGCGACGGCGCCGATGAGGGCGAGGGGCACGTTGCCCATGATGACGAGGGCCAGCGTCGCGGAGCGGTAGCGGGAGTAGAGGACGACGAAGATGAGGGAGAGGGAGATGGCGGAGAGCACCGCGATGGTCCGCATCGCCTCCTCCTGCGCCTGGAAGCTGCCTTCGAGCGCCGTCGTGTATCCCGGTGGCAGGCCGAGGCGGGCGACCTCGCCCCGGATGCCGGCGATCAGACCACCCATGTCGGCGCCGGGCGCGGCGTTGGCGAGGACGACGATGCGGCGGCGCGAGCCCTCGCGGAGGATCTGGTTCGGGCCGTCCGCCTCCTCCACGGTCGCGAGCATCCGCAGCGGCACCCGGCCGCTCGGCGTCTCGACGAGCGCGTCCCCGAGACGGGCGGTGGTGCGGTCGGCATCCGAGAGGCGCAGCACCACCTCGTAGCGGCGCGGCCCGTCCATCACCTGGCTCACCACCGTGCCGCCGGTGAGGGACTGGAGGGTCTCGGTCAGGGTGGCGGTGGGAATGCCATAGAGGGCGGCCCTGCCGTGATCCACCGCGATCCGGAGCTGCGGGACGCGGACCTGGCGTTCCACCTGGAGGTCGGCGAGGCCGGGGACGTTCGCGGCGAGGCGGGCACGGAGCGTCTCCGCGAGGGTGCGGAGGGTGTCGAGATCATCGCCGTAGATCTTGAGCGCGATCTGGGCGCGGACGCCGGAGAGCATGTGATCGAGGCGGTGGGAGATGGGCTGCCCGACGTTCACCGCGGCGGGCAGCGCCGAGAGCCGGCCGCGGATGTCGGCGACGACCTCCGTGCGAGGCCGCCCGCCCTCCCGGAAGTCGAGGTCGAGTTCGGAGGAATGGACGCCCTCCGCGTGCTCGTCGAGTTCCGCGCGGCCGGTGCGGCGGCCGACGCCCCTCACCTCCGGCACCTCCATCAGCAGCCGCTCCGCCACGCGGCCGAGGGCGTCGGACTGTGCGAGGGAGATGCCGGGCTGGTAGGTCAGGCCGATGACGAGCGTCCCCTCGTTGAACGGCGGCAGGAACGCGCGGGGCAGGAAGACCGCCGCCGCGCCTGCCGCGACGACGCCCGCCGCCGCGGTGCCGAGAACGAGGGAGCGGTGCCCGAAGGCCCAGCGCAGCACCCGGTCGTTCGCGCACTTGAGGCGGTGCACGAGCCAGCCGTCATGCTCGCCGAGCCGCTTCATGCGGGGGAGCAGGTAGGAGCAGAGGACGGGCGTGACGGTGATAGACACGACGAGGGAGGCGAGGATGGAGACGATGTAGGCGACGCCGAGCGGCGCGAAGAGCCGCCCCTCAATGCCCGACAGCGCGAAAAGAGGGATGAAGACGAGGACGATGATGAGGGTGGCATAGACAATGCCAGACCGCACCTCGACGCTCGCGTTCAGCACCACGTCGAGGACGGGAATCGGGTTGCCCCTCTCCCGGTTCTCCCGCAGTCGCCTGAAGATGTTCTCGACGTCCACCACCGCGTCGTCCACCAGTTCGCCGACCGCGATGGCGATGCCGCCGAGGGTCATCGTGTTGATGGAGAGCCCGAAGGCGGCGAAGACGATGGCGGTCAGCAGGATGGAGAGGGGGATGGCGGTGAGGGAGATCGCCGTCGTCCGGACGTTGAGGAGAAAAGCAAAGAGCACGACCGCGACGACGAGGGCGGCCTCCTTCAGGACTTGCTGGAGGTTTGCCACGGACTGCTCGATGAAATCGGCCTGCCGGAACTTTACCCGGTCCGCCCGCACGCCGCGGGGCATCCCCGTCTGGAGGTCAGCTAGCGCCTCCTCCACTGCCTGCGTCAGGCGGATCGTGTCGGCGCCGGGCTGCTTCGCCACCGCGAGGATCACGGCGGGACCGCCGTCCACCCCAGCATCACCTCGCTTAAAGCGAGCACCGAAATCCACCTCCGCTACCTGCCGCAGCGGGATCGGTTGACCCTCTCGGAAGCCGACCGTCGCATTGCGGAGGTCCTCCAGAGAGGTGGTGCGGCCGATGTTGCGGATGACGAACTCGCGGCCCGCTTGGTCCACGTAGCCACCGCCCGCGTTGACGCCGAACTGCCGGATAGCCGCGACGACTGCCTCGTGCGTGAGGTCAAGGGCATGCAGCCGGTCAAGGTTCGGCATCACTCGGAACTGCCGCACCTCGCCCCCGATCGGGATGACTTGCGAGATACCCGGGATCGTCAGGAGCCGCGGGCGCACTGTCCAATCCGCAAGGGTCCGCAGGTCCATGGGCGAGACGGAGCCATCGGACGGCGGCGTCATCGCGACGAGCATGATCTCGCCCATGATGGAGGAGACCGGCGCCATCGTGGGCGAGACGCGGGGCGGGAGCTGCGAGGCGATCTGGCCGAGCCGCTCGCTCACCTGCTGGCGCGCGCGCCAGATGTCCGCGCCCCAGTCGAACTCCACGAAGACGATGGAAAGGCCGACGGAGGACACCGAGCGGACCCGGGTCACGCCGGGCAGCCCGTTCACCGCCGTCTCGATCGGGAAGGAGACAAGTTGCTCCACCTCCTCCGGCGCGTAGCCCTCCGCCTCCGTCATGAGGGTGACGGTCGGGCGGTTGAGGTCCGGGAACACGTCCACTGGCATGCGCGAGAGCGTCCACACGCCGTAGCCCGAGACGACGAGGGCCGCGACGAGGACGAAAAGCCTGTTGCGGAGGGAGAAGGAGACGAGGCGGTTGAACATCGTGGTTCAGCGCACCTGGGCGATCAGGCCAGCGCCCTGGACAACGACGCGGCGGTCCGGCTCCAGGCCTGCCGTCACGACGACCCGCGCCCCATCGAGGGGCTGCACCCGGACCTGGCGGGGAACGAAACGCTCGGCCGTCGCGTGCTCGTACACCACGGGCGGACCTTCGGGGGAGCGCACGACCGCGTCCGCCGGCAGCACGACCCCCTGCACCGCACGCGCCGTGCGGACCGTGACGACGACGGGTCCGCCGATCGCCGCGTCCTCTGGTGGCTGGCGGACGCGGAAGTTCACGGGGACGGCCTGTTGTCGCACGGCGAGGCCGCGCCCGACGAAGTCGAGTTCCACCACCCGGCCGTCCGCGAGGGTCGCCGAGGCACCGGTAATCCGGTCCACCGCGGCGCGGTCGAAGGCGAGGGCCTCCACCCAGAGGCGGGAGGGGTCCACCACCTCGAAGACGGCCGCTTGGCTGTCCACGATCTGCCCCACCGCCGCGCGGACGACGGACACGACGCCGGAGACCGGGGCGGTCAGGGCCTCCCGCCCCGACAGCGCGGGCTGGATGGCAGAGCGCCGCTGTCTGGCGCCGGCGAGTTCCGCCTCGGCCTCGGAGATCTCCCGCTCCGACACCGAGCCGCGAAGGGCCCGGAGGCGGTTCACGCGGGCGGTCAGGATCGTGATCTGCGCGTCCAGTTCGGCGGCGCCCGCCGTGAGTTGCCCCCGCTCGGCAGCACTGTAGGACGGCGTGACGTAAGCGAGCACCTGCCCCCGCTCGACCCGCTGGCCGAGGGTCGGCAGCCCGCGCTCCCCCGCCTCCAGCCGGCCTGTCTGGCTCGGCTGGACGCGGCCGGACGCGCCGGGGTCGGGGACGAGGGTGCCCACCATCTGGAGACTCGCCGCAGCCTCGCCCGTCGCCGTGAGCTGCGTCCGGATCGTCAGGAGCCGTTGCGAACTCTTCGGGACGAAGATGGCGCCGTCGTCGAGGCGCCGCGGCGCCTCCGCCGCGCCCCCGCCGGTCTGGGCCTCGGCTGCGCCGGCCAGGAGGAGGGTAGCGAGGGCGACGGAGGCGACCTCCCTCGCCCGCGACGGTACGGCGACGGGGGGCGCCGCGGGCCGGGCGGCTGGGGGCGGGGCAGGTTCGTCCTTCTCCACCATCGGCGGTAGCGGGCGGCGGACGGAGGCACGGCCGAGGGCAAGGCCGGCGAGGAGCAGCAGCGCCCCGATCCCGACCTGGAGGGGGAGTGCTCGGAGCGCCGCCCCGATGCTGCCCGCGCCCGCCTCGCCCGCGGGTGCCGCCGGGACGACAAGGGTCGCGGTGAGGAGGTCCATCTCCTCGCCCGCGGTGACGGAGAAGACGAGGTTGCGCTCGCCCGGCTCCGCGAGGCGCGGGTGCCGTGCGACGAAGAGGCCGACGCCCGTCCGCTCCGCCGCCACCTCCGCGTCGTCCACCGTCAGCGTCACGGCCCCGTCCACAGGGGCGTTGTCGGTGAAGCGGTCGAGGGTGATCGCGAGGACGCCGCCGGGCTGGAGGACGGCAACCACCTCGAAAAGGTCGGTTTGGGCCTCGGCCCGCGGCAGTGCCGCGGCGACGGCCGCGGGGGTGGCGCCGTGGTCATGGCCCTCGTGGGCAGCGACCGGCGCGGCGAGGGGGAGAGCGGCGAGGAGCGCGAGGAGGGGGCGGCGGCGCATCAGCGAGGCTCCAGGCCGAGGATCTGGTTGATCTGGGACGCCGCGCGGCCTCCCTCCACCTGCGCCCTGCGCCGCGCGGCGTCGGCCGCCGCGAGCTGACCCCTGACGCGGACGACCTCCGCGAAGGCGAGATTGCCCGCGCGATAGGCTGCTTCCGACAGGCCCACCTGCTCGGCCAGCGCCCGGTGGCGCGCCTCCGCCAGCGAGGCGAGGGCTGCCGCATCTTCCGCCTGCGCCCGCGCCCGGCGGTCGGCGTTGGCGAGGGTGCGGGCAACGGTCGCGAGCGTCGCCTCGGCCGCCGTGGCCTCGGCCCGTGCCGTCGCGACGCGCTCGTTCCGCAGGGGCTCGTAGCCGAAGGGGATGCGGATGCCGATGACAGGACGGTCCAGCCAGTCGGCACCACTTTCCTCGCGCTCTCGCCGCCAGCCGCCGAAGATCGTCGGGTTTGCGCGGTCACGGATGCGGGCGAGCCGCTGCTCGGCGCGGGCGAGTTCCGCAGAAGCGCGGGCGACGGCGGCGGCCGGGAGGTTCGCGAGGGCCGCGTCGCCGGTGGGGGCGGGTGCGGGGGTCTCCGGGCGGCCCGGGGTCGGGTCGCTCCCCGTCAGCGTCCGGAAGGCCAGCGCTGCGTCGCGGATCGCACCGTTCGCTGAGCGGAGCGCGCCTTCCGCCTCACGCAGGTCCGCGGTGGCAAGGAGGAGGTCGGCTCGGGGGGCGTTGCCGGCGCCTACCTGCCGGGCGAGGTCGCGCTCCAGGGCGCGTGCGGCGTTGACGCGCGCGGTCGCAGCATCGCGCTCGGCGACGGACGCGGACCACGTCCAGTAGGCATCCCGGACTTCGCCCGCGAGGGTCAGGCGAGCCTGCCGGACCCGGGCTTCCAACTGCACTCCTTGTGCCTCGGCAGTGCCACGAAGGGCGCGGGCTTCGCCCGGGAGCCAGATCGGAACTTCGGCCCCCACCTCGAACTCCTGATAGCCTCGCCGCTGCGTGAAGGTGGTCGTGCGCCAGGAGCCGGAAACGGCGGGGGCGCCGGGCAGGAAGGCATTGGCTCCTCCGCGGCGCGCGTCCACGACACCACGTTGTGCCTCCAGCCCCCGCAGGTCGGCATTCAACGCCAGGGCTGCTGCGAAGCCCTCCCGCAGGTCGGCAGCAGCGACCCGAGCTGCAACGAGGGTGAGCAGAAAAACGAGGTGATGTAGGCGCATGTAGACCCCTGATGGACGAGGGTCATGCAGGGGATTGGGCGACAGCGCTCTAACTAATTATGACAAAGTATGTCTTGGGCGGAGCGCTCTGTGTGTTCCCGGGGCGTTGTTGCGGAAAGCTCGTGGGTGATGGGCCATGAGGAAGGGTGCGGCGGGGCCTGAGCGGCCGAGGAAGCAGTATCGGATCCGGAACTGGCATGAGTACGACCGTGGCCTGATCGGCCGTGGTGATCTGACGCTGTGGTTCTCGCCCGATCTGGCCTGGCATGCACCGGAGGGCACGGGGAAGCGGGGCCGGCCTCGGGTGTTCAGCGACACGGCGATCCAATGCGTGCTGACCCTGAAGGTGCTGTTCCAGCTGCCGCTGCGGGCGGCGCAGGGCCTGGTGGGAAGCCTGCTACGGCTCGCGAGGCTGGACTGGGCGGTGCCGCACGACAGCACCCTCTCGCGCCGGCAGCGCGACCTGATCGTGGCTATCCCCTGCCGTCCCCGGGGCGAGCCGCTGCACCTCGTCGTGGATAGCACGGGGGTGAAGGTGCTGGGGGAAGGGGAGTGGAAGGTGCGCCGGCACGGCGCTGATCGGCGCCGGGTCTGGCGCAAGGTGCATCTGGCGGTCGATGCCGAGAGCCACGAGATCCGGGCTGTCGAGATGACGGATCACCGACACGGGGATGGCGAGATCCTCCCCGACCTGCTGGCGCAGGTGCCGGAGGAGGAAGGGATCGCTTCCGTCACTGGCGACGGTGCCTACGACACGCGGTCCGCCTACGAGGCAGCGGCGGCCCGCAACGCGGCCCTGCTCGTGCCACCCCGGCGCAATGGCAGACCATGGAAGACGCCGACCATAGGAGCGGGCGAGCGCAACCAGACCTTGCGCGCCGTTCGCCACCTCGGCCGGCGTCTCTGGAAGCGCTGGAGCGGGTACCACAGCCGCAGCCTCGTCGAGACCGCGATGTCGCGCCTCAAGCGCCTCGGCGAGCGCCTGGCCGCGCACGATCCCGCCCGTCAGGTGGCCGAGGTGCAGATCCGCTGCG